>QMLZ01000365.1 GCA_003646995.1 Deltaproteobacteria bacterium
CTTAGACGAGAACCTCCTCTCCGTCGTCTTTCCTCCCGTCCTCTCACCACTCCACTCTCTTTTTTCCACTTGCCTCTCCCTGAAAAAACCTCTAATCCACATTTTTTTATTCTTGAAAAATCAGCAAGTTAACTGTCATGAATCCTCTAAAGGACTCCCAAGGTCCGATAAGAAATTGGCGAAATCGCTATATATATTTTTAGAAGCCCTGAAAATTCTTCCATTCACTGCGAGGAGTAACGCTATGGACGATAGACACAACGAAAAGCCCACCTCAGGACAAGGACCTGGGCCAAGTCCCAACCCTAAAGGCAATTCGCTCGTTCGATCCGAAGTCAACTTGCTGGTACTTCCCTGTTTTGCCCTCCAGGGCAAGCACGCCGATCGTTACCGCAACATCGAGTTTACAACAAAAGCAGAGAGGCAAGGAAACGTCTGCAGTATCCGATGGGTCGCAACTCCCAATGTTCAATATGGCATACCAACGGACTTTGACAGAAGGGTGCTCAGAGCACTGGAATTTTTTTGGTCTCAACTTCCCAGACCGCTATCTATCCCTCTGCCCACTCCCCGCCCGAGAGTAATGAGTCGTCTAATGAAACTTCAGTACTCAGGCCAATTCGCCAGGCGTCTCCTGAACAGCTATGAGCGACTCGCGGGCCTTACGCTTGTGAGCGAAGCTGCTGTCTATATCAAGTCAAAGAAGGAGTGGCTAACCGATGTCTTTCATATTTTCGACAGGGTCACCCTGGCTGGTAAAAAAACCCCTGACGGCACTGTTGCTCACACAACCCTTGTCTACCCAAGCGAAGTCTATCTTGATAATCTCAATGCCATGTATGTATGCCCGCTGGACTATGACCTTCTTATGTCTCTTAACGCAGTTGAATCAAGAATCACAGAACTTTTAACAGTCAAGTTTTACGGCCACCGCAACGGCATCACATACAGATACCTTACATTCTGTGGGCTCCTGCCTATTCAACCACAGAAGCATTTTTCCAAAGCAACAGAGAAGCTGAATCCGCGACTAAACAATTTGTCACGCCTGAATGTATTACAGTATGCTTGGAGGCCCGACCCAGAGGGAGCTAGCAATTGGTTCCTCGATTTCAAACCTGGGGAACGCACGCTTAATTGGATACGTCTCATTGAGGAGAAGAAACTGGCAGGAACCATTGTCTTCCCTAAGTCATCCTCGGTTTCAACGATCCATGAGGAGTTGGAGTTGGAGTTAAGCACTATGGACCTGGTCACCGAGCAATTTGCAGAAACTCTAACGCGAATCGACGCATCACTTGACCAAAATGGTGACTCCACCGTGGCTCAGCCCAAAGTGGATCCCTGTAGCCCCGTAGTAGACTTGTTTGTTAGGACTGCATCTCAATTCCCAGAGTTCAAAGTGGATCCCGAAAAGGATGCTGAATGGTTCCGAACCAGAATTGACTCCAATCCTGCGTATCAGCACCTCGACCTCCACGAGGAAATCCTCGACTGGGCCGACTGGCTAGAAACACAGCACAGGTTTAAAATGGCGAAGAAATCCAACAGGTTCCCTAAGTCTAACTTCCGAGCCAGCTTCAACAACTGGCTGAAAAAATCCCTTACCAACCTTACTAAAAAGAAGGAAGCTCTTGCTAGCCCTAAATCCAAATGTCCTCAGGAGGAGATAATCAATCTCTATCATGAGATTTGCCATATGTGCCCGGAGGTGAAGCTCTGGGACAAGCCAAGGCAGGAGCTGCTCGCGGCGAGGTGGGAAGAGAGTCCTGAAAGGCAGAACCTGCAATGGTGGAAGGAATACTTTCTAATCGTGGCCGATTCTCATTTCCTAACCGCCCGCGTTAAGGACTTTGTCGCAGACCTCGAATGGCTTCTCGACCCTGACCACATGGCCAGGGTGCTGAATGGAAGGTACTCCAGCAGCAATCAAGGGAGCCTCTTCTCCGAGGCAGCTTGGGCTACTACCAAAGCCGCCTGGGAATGGAGTCAGAGCAGGCGACAGGGTAACCACCTGAAGGAGGAAAGTTTTATATGAAAAACGAAGTTCTTTTCCAGAAATTCATGGTTGCAATAAGCGAGATATTCGAAAGAAAACTTACCAAAGCCACCATGGATGTATACTGGCAAGCACTTAAGAATTATTCAGACGAGCAATGTACAGAAGGCTTCGAACACGTTATCAAGTTCTGTAAATACTTCCCCAAGCCCGCCGACATAATCGAAGCAATAGAAAATACAGTTCCCCAATGCCCGCTCTCGCCAACTGAGGCCCGAATGCAAATAGAAAACTGGCTTTATAACGGAGGCCCCGAACCACAGGAACCCGTCATAAAACGTATCATTCAATCTTACGGTGGATGGGAAAGGCTCGGAATGACTACATATCAGCACCTGAGATACTTACTCAGGGATATCGAGGCGAGATTCGAAGCCATTGTCCGTCGCAATCACCCCCATTCCTATATCCCAGAGGGTGATATTCGGCCACATCAGGCTCCGCCTTTAAGTTCCAGTGATATTGCATCCCTGGCAGACGCGGTTGAGCAAGGACTGGATACTCTTGGTGGTAAATTGCGTTTTCCCGTTGCTCGAGACAGGGCTCGATGGTGAAAGAGTTGAAATGGTCTCATTTTACATAAACCGAGCAGATGGAGTAAAATCTGTTCATTAAATTTTCCTTAATTTTGTCTTAGAGTTGCCGATTTTATGTTTACAGAAGCCTGTCATATAGTTAATATACAAACGAAATATACCCCTTCCGTTACTCTCCGGAGTAGCGGAAGTTAATATGCACCCCCTGTTTCCGAAAGGAAGCAGGGGTTTTTTAGAGGTAGGATATGGCGAATACTGTCATTTTCATTGATGGAGAATATGTAAAAAAAACCTTTGATAACGCTGCCTATCGCGTGGATGTACCTAAAGTCGTTTCAAAAATCCTACAATTAGCTCGCACCGAGAAGGATAATCTTTTGAGGGTATATTACTATACTTCTCCGCCATACCAGTCCTCTAATCCCAGTCCAGAGGAAAAGAAGAGATACAGAGCTTTTCAGAAGTTCGAGGCTTTCCTGAAAATGCAAGACAGCTTTGAGATCAGGTTGGGGCGGACCGAAAGGCGTGGCAATGAATTCGAACAGAAAATGGTTGACGTCTTACTAAGCATCGATTTGGTGGAACTCAGCGCTAAATCCAAAATTTCTACCGCAATTCTGGTTGCCGGAGATAGCGATTTTGTCCTAGCAGTTAAGAAGGCCGAAGAGAATGGCATAAGAGTAATTCTTTTTTGCTCCGACAGAAGAAATGAATATCATCAATACTTGTGGGAGGAAGCCGACAGACGCATTGCTATCGACGATAAATTTATGAGTGAATGCAAATATGTGTCGGCAGGACAGTTAAGCTCTTGAGGTGCAATTTCGGTGCATTTGAGTGTAACATATTGAAATTCTAGGCAGGGTCAGAGGTTCGACTCCCCCCGCCTCCACCAAATAAGCATCCAAAAGAGTTTGGAATAATCCGAGAAACCCTGGAA
>QMLZ01000366.1 GCA_003646995.1 Deltaproteobacteria bacterium
ATTGTGATTCCACCGAGGCCAGGGATCGCGTCAGCTTTCGGAATTTTAACAGCAGATATTAAAGCCGACTTTGTGGCGACGAAAATTTGCATAGATGAACAAATTTCGCCTTTAGAGATGAACTCTATCTATGAAGAGCTGGAGGCCAAGGCCGTTCGCGAACTCCAGGAGGAGTTAGATGGCCAAGAGATTTTAATATCGCGATCCGTCGACCTCAGGTACTTCGGACAATCTTTCGAACTTAATGTACCTGTACCAAGGAAAAAACTCACTGCTGACGATATTTTCAGTATTCGTAGAGCCTTCTTTGATAAGCATAAGCAGGCCTACGGTTATTTTTTTGAAAACAGACCGGTCCAATATGTGAAATTGAGAGTTACAGCTATCATAAAAAAAGAAGCACCGGATTTATTAAGAATGTCTTTGATAGATTTCGAAAAAGGTGAGCCCTTAGTAGAGAAAAGAAGGATTTTCTTACCAATGGGCGAATTCGAGGTTCCGGTGTACGACAGGACAAGAATGCTGAGAGGCTATGTAATCGAGGGTCCTGCCATCATTGAACAAATGGACTCGACAACGCTTTTATTACCGGGTGACACTGGGGAGGTTACCCCAGATGGATCCTTGATCATCCAAAGGAGGAGATAAATGTCAGTTGATCCCGCTACGTTGGAAATATTAAAGAACCGTTTTCAAGCTATTGCGAATCAGATGACTCTTGTAGTTATGCGAAGCGCTTATTCCACAATCATCAAAGAAATGAAGGACGTCTCCTCATCGATTTTTGATTCAGACATTCGCTTGATTGCAGAAGGAGCGAACGTGCCGATTCATCTAAACATGCTTAAGCCATGTTTGGAAAGTATTTTTTCTTACCATATTGACATACACGAACTCCAGCCAGGAGATGTGATCCTGACGAATGATCCTTATATTGGGAAGAATGATGAATCAAAAGGGAGCCATCACACTAATGACTTGGTTACGATTGTGCCCGTTTTCTATCGTGATGAACTGATTTGTCTGTCGACTATTGTCGGTCACCACCGTGATGTGGGCGGAAACTGGCCGGGGACCCGTGGTTGGAATGTGGAAATATGGCAGGAAGGTCTACGTATAAAGCCGGTCAAGCTGTACAGGGCTGGAAAGCTAAACAAAGATATTTTGGATCTAATACTCAACAACACAAGGGTCCCTTACGATATGGAGGGAGATCTAAAGGCCCAGATCTCAGGATGTGAATTCGGCCGGGACGAAATCATCAAGGTAGTTGAGCGATATGGTGTTGAGACCGTTAAAGATGTCATTAATGAACTGATGATCTATTCAGAAAAACGAACCCGAGCTGAAATAGAGAAGATACCAGACGGAACATACGAAAACGAAGAATTCGTTCTGGATGACGGAGCATATGGAGGTCCTTTTAAGTTGAAGGTCAAGATCACGGTCAGGGGGAGCGACATAGAATTTGACTACAGCGGAACTGACCGCCAGATCGAAGGACCTATCAACGCCCCTTGGGCTGCCACGTATTCCGCAACACATTACGTTATGCGGTGCCTGACAGATCCGACGATTCCAACAAATGACGGTTGTAACAGGCCGATCAAAATTATTGCCCCTGAGGGGACGCTTGTGAATTGTAAAAAGCCAGCCGCATGCTATCAACGAATGGTCGTCTGTCATCTTCTGGTGGATCTAATCATGGGAGCTCTAAAGGATGCGGTTCCTGAAAAGGTCATGGCTGGTTCATGCGGATGCATTTACAATTTTGCAAGCGCCATCAACACAAAAACACATCCCTTCGGAGGAGAGACAGGCCTACCCAGGCAGCGCTGGGGAGAGGTGGTACCGAGTGGTTTGGGGGCACGTTCCTACAAGGACGGCATAAGCGTGCTTTCGTGCCATGTTACGAATGTTCCCATTCCACCTATTGAAGCCTCAGAAATCGAAGCTCCCGTGTTGTATCTGAAAAGGGAATTTAATCCCAACTCTGCTGGTCCGGGAAAATTTAGAGGCGGATTTGGCCTAATATTGAAATGGAAAACACTGGGGGAAGGGAAAAGCACCAGATTTAACTACACCGCCCAGAAACACAAGATCAAACCCAAAGGTTTCTTCGGCGGGTTATCAGGACGTTCCGGAAGATGGGTCATCAATGAAGGAAAGGAAAATGAGATTGAGTTGCCCTATTCGATAGGGGACACCTACATCCTTAATTACGGAGACACTGTCACCCTGTATGCGGTTGGGGGAGGAGGCTACGGAGATCCTTTAGAAAGGGATCCTGAAAAGGTGCTTTCTGACGTGAAAAATGAGTTGATCTCTGTCAAAGATGCCTTCAAGGACTATGGCGTGGTGATAGATCCCATAAGTCTTAAGCTCGATGAGCAAGCGACCAGAGCGGAAAGATTGAAAAGGCTATTGGCGAGAAAGAAAAATCAGTGCTGCTCGTGTTCTCAGGTTGATCAAGAAAAACAAGGAGGAAAAGATGACGAAGATTAAAAAAGTAGCGGTGCTTGGGGCTGGCAACGGCGGCCATGCGATGGCAGCGGATCTCACTTTGGCCGGGATTTCTGTAAACCTATTCGAATTTCCGGAGTTCGAACAAAATATTGATCCCATTAAGAAGAGAGGCGGCATTGAAATTACGGGGGTGGCAAGAACTGGCTTTGCAGAAATCAAGTCAGTAACCACCAATCTCGAGGAGGCGATCGATGGGGTTTCTCACATTATGGTCGTCACGCAGTCACTTGCCCATGAGAGGCTGGCAAAGGACCTTCGTTCTAGGTTGAAAGAAAATCAAGTGATTGTGATTTTCGCGGGATCGGGAGGAGGGCTGGTGTTTGTCAAGATTTTGAAGGACGATATCAAAGACAAGAACCTGGCCATCGTCGAAACTATAACCCTGCCGTATGCTTGTAGGATCAAGGGACCGGCCCTTGTCAACGTGAGTCGACTGATTCGGGGAATTCTTGCGGGCGTGTTTCCCGCAAAGTGGACACACCAAATTTTAAAGCCTTTGCTTGAAATATATCCCAGTATGATGCCTGCTAAACATATCCTGGAGGTTGCATTTTACAATCCTAACGTCTTGCTTCATCCTGTGGCGTCTTTGTTCAATATCGGGCGAATCGAATATTCAAAAGGGGAATTCTACCTTTATCGGGAGGGTTTTACGCCGTCGATTTTGAAGATTATGGATGCAGTAGATCGTGAAAAGATGGCCATACTAGAGCGGCTTGGACTTAAACCCTTAAGCCTTAACGAGCAGTTCATGCTTCGGTATGGGGAATCTCTGGATAAGTTTTTAGAAAAGATGAAAGTCTTGGGCAGTAAGGGGCCGTTTAGCGCAAAGCATAGATACATAACTGAGGATGTACAAATTGGTATGGTATTCATGGCTACGATGGGCAGAGAGCTCGGGGTCAAAACCCCCGTCTTGGACTCGATTATCAATGTATGTTCTGTCATCAATGATGCTGATTACTGGAAGACGGGAAGAACGGCAGAATCAGTAGGCCTAAAG
>QMLZ01000367.1 GCA_003646995.1 Deltaproteobacteria bacterium
GCTCATCCGGAGAAATACCAGAAAGCTGTCGTATTGAGGTACCCTTTACCCAGTCTCGGAGCATTTTGCTTCGCCCTTCATACGTTATTTGAAATGCCTCTGTCATGTGGTCATTAAGCCAGCCAATTATGTCACTCAGAAAAGCAGAAGCCTTCGCTTGATACCTGGCTTTATCCTGGCCGCTTGAGGTCAACGCCAGATCCAATGCAGCGGCATATTTTTCAATATAAGTCCGGAATTCTTCATCCACGCCCTTTAGGGTTATAAATACTTCATCCGGTTTTTTCTCTTTTTTGAAGTACGGGGGATCAAAAGGTTGTATAAAATAAAGGTAGAAGTCTCTGGCTGGAACCGCGGTTGAGCGTTCATTGGGAGAACCAAAAAAGAGGTAACCCTGACGGGTTGCTTTTCTATCGAGCCACTCAAGTTCATGCTCCCAGATGCGGTATCCGGTGACATAAGATGGTTGATCCTTTTTTTCCATTAGAATTTGGAGTGCCTCATAATATGCTCGATCCAGCGCAGCATTGTCTAAGCTTTCAGTTCTTTTCTCGATGAGGGCATCATAATCCACCACTTTTTTCAAGTCTAGGTACCACTGTTGATTGGTAGGATTATGTGAAATAAATTGGCCACTGAGTGTTTTTTGGATTTCTCTCAGGACTGTTTGCACAAGGGTTAACAAATCATCAGAAGGCTCTCCTCCCAGATCCTCAATATCAGGGTGAAAGAGGCACAAGGTATCTCTCAATTCCATGGGTGTAACCCCTAGCGGTAAATAGATATCACCTGTGGTGAGGCGATGTACCGAGAGCGCATGGATTATCCGGATTGCCATTGGTTTGTAGCTGGGACGGGTAAAGGCGAGCGAAACACGGGACTCCAGGGTATTGCTGCACTCAATTACGCTTCTGACTTCAGGGATAGCGCGGAAGGATGAGTTCTCACAAAGAAACGGCCAGTATGTGTCGTAACCAATAACTCCAGGATAATCTTCAGGAACATCTCTGTCCAGAAGTCTTCTCATCGTTTTTGACAATGTTTTTAGTATCTCCCGTTTCTCAATAGCGGTTACGCGCTCAAAAACATCTATATAATCAGGGTGGACGGGAAAAAGACGGACGAATTCATCTATCCTTTCGTTCATATGACCGTAGAATTTGGTAAAGCGACTGAGATAGTTACGGATTTTTTCCTGCTGTTCCACAGTTTTTTGCAGCAGACGCTCAGAGACGACAAATTTTATATCCCTTCGAGCAATCAGTATCTGTTCAAAACGGTCTTTCACTCGTCTAAGGCTGTCGGACACGAAGGCAAAACGGTGACTATCAAATATTGCTTCTTGTACTCCGGCTATAAAACGAAAACGAATATCCTTGCAAACTTCACCTATTTCCCGAAGGAAGTTAAGATCAAGTATCAATTCCTGATCTTTTCGGCTACGGAGATAATCGAGAAGTTCATCAACAACAAGAAGCAATCCGTGATTCGGATATTTCTCATGAAATGCCGCCATCATATCTTCAAAAGCCTGCTTATTGTTAATGATTTGATCGGCAGGAGGGAACTGGTAGTTTACTCCCCACTCGGCAAGGCGTTCTTCCAGTGTTTGCGTTATGATACCTCGTAATGACATTTCCGATGAACCGATTTCAGTTCGAACTACCTTAAATTTTCCGGAAATTTGTCTGGCTGCTTCGGCAACCTTGCTATTTCTAATGACAGGAAGAACTTCGGTAGTCTCAGCAATACTGGATATTACGGCCATTAAGTGAGATTTTCCTGTCCCGTAGTTTCCAATCACGAGGAGGCCCTTATTGTCTAGCGGTCTATCAAATTGTAGTTGTGGGAATACTATTTCAGTTAGTTTCTCAGCCATCTCTTTAGATATAACATAGGATTCTACCAGGTGTCGTGCCGTTGAGGTCTTATCAGCGTCTCGCAATTGAATAATTGTTTCGATCGGATCAAAGTTAATCACCTCTCTATATTTCATTCGGTCGCCTCCCGCGATAATGGAGCAATTTTGACTTTGATATTATTAACTTTTCCCTTATAAATATTCATCATGAGACAGATTGATAATAACTACATCGCTCACTTGGTAACGCCGATACTCTGCGTGCCAGGGTTCCGCGTGTATGAGCCAGCCCTTTTTAACCACTCCGTTCCACGATGCCACTATTTTCCTGTTTCTGGCTAATTTTTGTAGCAAAACAAGTGGATCGTGTTTCAATGATGGGTCGAAAAGAATCTCAGTGTTATCAAGTAGAAGAGGATCGACAGGAAACTTATCAGTCACTTCCTTTAGAAATGTTGACAATAGCGATATACGTTGCCGCGCACTGAGATTTAACAGCTTATAAGACAACTCGAAAGCCAGATTAATTACATTTCCGGAAAGATGGTCTTCCAACTTCCTCATTAAACTTGTTTTTCCGCTGCCGGACGGCCCTACTATAAGAATTAACTGATAGTAATGGTTGGAAACTTCATCTAATCTCTGGATTACTTGACCTGCAAGATCCTGTAACATTGTTAACCTTTTTGTTTATCTATGCCTGGTGGGAGATCTTCCAACCATTTATCAATGGCTTCCTTTCGGAAGCGCCAATGACGTCCAACTTTCTGGCATGGGATTTTACCCTCACGTACCAGTCTATATAGCGTTGATTTGGGTATTCTATGGCAAATAGAAAGCTTATCTGTGGTAAGCACATCAACTAGGATTTTCATTCCTGGGATCCATTGAGGAGTGAATATGCTACTAAACTGTCTGTAACCTAAAACAAGGTACTATTATTCACAAATGTTGTCAATAAATAGATATTGCGCGAGTTTTTCTGCAAAACGTTGCTTCGCCCTTTCGATGTATAAGCTTCTATTGGGTTAATCTGTCCATTGGTGGGTTCAGCTTTTCGGAAGACCTTTGTTTTGTTTGACTTCAAATCCCAGATACTTGAGAGATAAGACCATATTTAAAAGAACAGAATAGATACATTTCTGACATCATAGAAGAATCCCTAGAAAAATATCTCGCCGAACAGGTTGGTAATAAACCTCTGGAAACGCTTAAAAGCCTTCCACGTTTATCTCTCGGGGGCAAAACCGTTACAAGGGAGAATATATATGAAGGTAGGTAATACCACCACTTTTCCAAGGCCGAATCTTCGATGCATTGGTTCGTTTTCAACGAGGCTCGTCTAGATGATCCCTTAATTCAATATTCCAGGTTCTCGAGCTTATCCTTTACTTCCTTTACAAAAGCCATCGCGTTCTGGAGCGTTGTCTTGGCTTTTTCAGCGGGTGGAGAATATTTTGGTGCGTAGTCCGAGCGCTGTCTGAGGTCAAACGCCTCATGCAACCACCGTGAAAACTCTTTGGTAAAAATTCCTGTCTTCACATAGTCCTTATCAAAAAGTGAAATGGCCCCGCTATGTTTGGAGGTTTACATCTCAGTAATCATGCGGGTATCTCTTCACGCCGTATGTTCGCCACAAGGGTGCTTTCTGACATGGGACCAA
>QMLZ01000368.1 GCA_003646995.1 Deltaproteobacteria bacterium
AAGATGATGCAATTAGGAGGGTTCGGATGGCAGGACCAGAGCAGTACTCGAAAGGTCAATCAGGACTTAAGGCCAGTATTTCATCGGTTGAAGATTTTGACATCAAATCCAGGATTTCATCTACATTAGAAAAATTATTGTCTGCTTTTTCTGAGAAGAGTCCCATAAGCAGTGGCACTATAGCCAAGGAAATTCTGCTCATGCGCCCGGATGAGGCCAGTGCGAAGATGGCTTCTCTTATACCTGAAAAATTTCAGGGCGAAGCGGAAGAACGTCCCTTTGATGAGTGGCTAAAGCAAGCTGAGGGCCTTTTTGACCCAGAAGCCGTTTCCGAACTTGACGAAATTATGCTGCTTATTGGTCTTGGCCTTATGGATCCAGCGCTCCGGGAACATTTGAATCAGGATAGTTTCTGGGACAGTCTGATTGGCGGGCTAAAAGAACCATTGCACAATATCCTTAATGAGCGAGGCCGTGAGCTTCTTATCCTTCCTGATAGCGTGCCAACGGTACCTGACAATCCTTTGGACAAAATGGATCAGGATAGGCTTGGAAGAGCAGCTTTTGCGGAATTTCTGGCTCAGCGTATCATTGCCCTATCCGAAAAGGAGGGCTCTTACGCCATTCATCTGTACGGTCCATGGGGTGCAGGCAAGACAACTCTTTTAAGATTCTTGAAGGATTTGTTGCAAAAAGAAAACAAAGAGTCTGGATCCAGATGGCTGGTGGTTGAGTATAATGCATGGCGAAACCAGCACATTCATCCCCCGTGGTGGGCACTCCTGGATGCCGTATATCAAGAGACCAAGGATAAGCTTTCCTTCCGGAAACGGGCGTGTGAGCTCTGGTGGCGTTTCTCTGCAGGACGGGGATTGTATCTCGTTAGTATTTTCATCCTGATCGTAATCTCTTGGGGCCTGGCACGTGGTGTGTTTCCTTGGTTGCAAAGAAGCTCAGGTAATACTTCGCTCTTGGCCGTATTTGAAGACATGGCCAATCTAATTGCGCTGGGTGTGACCCTCTGGGGTATTATTTTGGCATTCACTCGGAGTTTGTTGTTCGGATCACCAAAGGCTGCTCAGAGCTACATGAACTCTGTGAGTAACCCCATGAACAAAGTTAGAGAGCGTTTTAAAACCCTCATCAGACGTCTTACCCCTTATCGTGTGGCGATCCTGATTGACGACCTGGATAGGTGCCGTAGTGACTATGCCGTAGCACTGCTTGAGGGTATTCAAACCCTGTTTAGAGATGCTCCGGTGATCTTTGTGGTGGCCGCCGACAGGCGGTGGCTTAATGCATGTTATGAGGAAGTATACCAATCCCTAAAACCCTGGGTCAATGCACCGGGAAAATCCCTGGGGACCTTATTTCTGGAAAAAACGTTTCAGCTTTCAACGTCGGTGCCGGCCGTTCCCTCGGAGCTGAAGAAAGAGTACTGGGAAAATTTGATTGGGATCGATACTGCAGAGATAGAGAGAAAGCAAAAGGAGGCCATACAGCGGGCAAAGGAAAAGCTTGCTGATATAAAGGATGAAGCTAGGTTAATGAGCATACTGCGCCAGAAGAACACTGATCCTTTGGAGCAACAAGCGCTTAGACAGGCAGTAGTGGTACAACTGGGCAAATATGAGGTGGTAAAGAGGACAGAACACGCGTTGAGGAAATTCGTTCCTTTAATTGAACCAAATCCGCGTTCCATGAAACGAATGGTTAACGCCTATAATACCTACCGTGCCCTAGCCATCCTTTTGGGTATGGATATTAATCGAGATCAACTGGCGTTGTGGACGATCCTCTCCCTAAGATGGCCACAGTTGGCTGATGCCCTGGCTGATGCTCCGGAATTAATCGAAGGACCAAATCAATTAGGCCAAAGTGTTGCAGCAGAAATCAGCTCGTTACTGGAGACCCAGGAAGTACGTGAAGTGATTCAGGGTGGAACGATCTGCGCACCCCTTGATACCGAAACCGTTCGCCCATGTGCACATCTGCGGAGTTAGAGGTAATAGTTGGTTCAATATAACATTCCCGAAATTGGCTTATTCTTTAACTTACTTGTGACAAGGAAACCCGAAAAACTATGAGACCACCAATTAGACAACCTGAACACTTGAAGCCTTTTGGCCCTTTCAAAGACTGGAGGTAATGCAAATGAATCCGATTACTTTTCCTCTTAGGTTAAGGATGCGTGGCAAAAAAGTGGCTGATTTGCAAGATACCCTTTCCTATTTGCTGGAGAATAGGCGGGAACTTCTAGCACCGCTTCATGCGCCCCGTCCACCGGATTGGGACAGAATTGCCATTGCACTGCGCATTGAACGCAATAAACAATATTATGGAAAGGCCACCCGCGACCTGGTGGCTAACTTGCAACAAAACCTCCGTCTCCGGTCTACTGGTGAAGTCGACAAGAAGGCAGCTGAAGCGATCAACACGCTGTTGTGCAAACTGAGGGTGCTGGAAGACACTGGTGAAAAGCCAACCTTTGTGGTGCGTGGGCGAGTGGTGAGTCATGAGCTGCGTGGGCTGCCTGGTCTGCACGTGATAGTGGTGGACAAAAACGTCGGTGAAGATGTGCAACTTGGCAAAGCCACGACGGGCGAGAGTGGGGCTTACGAGATGCGCTATTACCCAAAAAAGATCCGAAAAGGGAAGGGCAAACCGGATCTCCAGGTTCAAGTTCTCAATCAGGAGAGCAAGATCCTGGCTGCTTCTGAAGTGCGCTATAATGCTGGCCCGGAGGAGTGGGGACTGGACATCGTGGTGCCCGAAGGTAGACTGCCCCGCCCGGCGGAGTTCCGGCGCCTCTTGGAAGAACTGTCCCCCCAACTGAACACTCAGGACGAAGAACAACTCAAACGGCGGCTGGCGGAACTGAAAGAAGACGACGAGCGCCAGGACATCACCTATCTCGCCAACAAGACCGGATGGGACGCCCGCATGGTGGCGATGACAGCTCTGGCAAGCCGGTTCGGCGGACGAACCGGGATCGAGCCAGCGTTCTACTACGCCCTGTTCCGGGCGGGGGTGCCGGCCGATGAGGCGGTGCTGAGCCAAATGGCACCCGAGACGGTGAAACAGATCTGGAAAAGGGCCGTCGAAAAACAGATCTTGCCACAGGAATTGGAGAGGAAGATCCCGGAGAGCCTGGAACGCTTCAAGGCATACAGCGCCGAGCGCCTGCTTGAGGAGCCGACCCGGATCGGGCTCTCAAACTTTAAAGATCTTCTCCGGGATGTCCTGCGCGATGAAGGGGCACAGCAACGCTTCGCCCGTCTCTACCAAGAGCGTCGCGACGATTTGGAGGGCTTCTGGAAGGAGGTCAGACAGCAGTTTGGTCAGCACGTGGCCGAAAGACTCCAACTGGACGGCAAGCTCGCCTGTTGATTGTCAAGACATTTGACCCCCTATCGGAAGATAAAAATGACCCCCCTTAAAGGTTTTTATTTTTTGGTTTATCTTCCGACCCACAGGTTGATCCGTTTGCATAAAGGATTCTTTCATGATATGTTCTGATT
>QMLZ01000369.1 GCA_003646995.1 Deltaproteobacteria bacterium
GAAAGGAATTGGCAATACGATTGGACTCCTCATCTAATTCTGAAAATGAAGCCCGAGAGATAATCTCACCTCTTTTTAGGAAGATAATAGCTATCTTTGGGCCATTTTTTTTGAAACTGTTAATAAGCAAATACTTTAGAACACTGTTCACTATACCTCCTGTAGAAGTAAGCTTGTTATTATTTCATTATGTTGGGAAGCCAGAGCACAATCTGTGGAAAGATTATGCATAGAGCCAACCCTAAGGCCTGAAGAAGAACAAAAGGAATAATGGAGCGATAGATGTCACCCATGGTCACACCTTTTGGGGCCACGCCCTTTAGATAAAAGAGAGTGTAGCCGAAAGGGGGGGTGATGTAGTCCATTTGGGCGTTGACCAGAAACAGGATGCCGAACCAGATCGGATCGAAGCTGAGAGCCTTGATAATAGGCAAGAATATGGGCACGCACAGCAGGATGATGCCGATCTCGTCCAAAAACAGGCCCAAAAAGATAAGCATAAACTGGATGAGTATGAGAATGATCCAGCGGTTCACTGCAAGGTCCGAAACGAAATTCATGATTAGCTCGTCCCCGCCTACGGCTGAGAAGACTGAGATGAAGCAACGGGCACCAATGGTGATCCACAGGATCATAGCAGTAGTTTTGGCAGTGGAGTATACTGACTCCTTGATGTTCAGCCAGGTCAGCCGGCGATAGATGGCAGCCGATAAGATGGCCCCAATGCAGCCTACGCCGGCTGCCTCAGTTGGGCTGGCGATGCCTGCATAGATAGAGCCGAGTACACCTATGATAAGTATCATCGGCAGTATGACGGCCCTGAGGGCTAGGAGTTTATGTATGAATGAGTATTCCTGACGTTCCTCTTTGGAAGGGGCTGGGCCGAGGTCAGGCCGGAGCCAGCAGCGCACGGCAATGTATATGATGAAAAGAGCAGCCAACAAAAGGCCGGGCCCAACACCGCCCATAAACAT
The DNA here is from genome assembly GCA_003646995.1 of Deltaproteobacteria bacterium. The sequence goes on from QMLZ01000369.1 coordinate 975, forward strand.
GCGACCTATGGACACACCGGCTGTAACGGCGTAGACGACGGTGATGACGCTTGGCGGGATAAGTATACCTAAGGTGCCGCCAGCGCATATGCAACCCAAGGCGATGCGCTTGTCGTATTTGCGGTTGAGCATGGCAGGTAGGGCTAGGATACCCATAGTGGCCACAGCCGCGCCAACGATCCCAGTCATGGCTGCCATGAGGGTGCAGATAACAACCGTGCCGATGGCTAACCCACCGCGCAAAGGCCCGAACCACATGCGCATGACAGTGAATAGATCTTCTATTACGCCGGAGCGCTGAAGTATAACGGCCATAAAGATGTATAGGGGGATAGCCACAAAGGAATAAGTGGTCATTACCCGCCAGGCCTGCAAGGCCACCAAAAGCATTGAGTTAGGGCCCCACAGGAAGTAGGAAAATACCATGGCCAGCCCACCGAGTACAAAGACCAGCGGTAGCCCGGTTAACAGCAACACCACCAGAGAGACGAACATGATCAAGGCTATAAGCTCGATGCTCATAGCTCTCCCTCCCGGCCGGTCAGAGCGGTGTGAAGATCACGGATGAACTTGGCCACCCCCTGGAGAATGAGCATACCGGCTGCCACAGGAATGATAAGTTTCACCGGGTATATAGGTGGTGCCCAGGCCGATGACAGAGTTTCCCTGTAAGCCAGGGAGTTGAGGGCGAATTGCCCGCCAAAGATTAACATCATAGAAATGAAGAAGAAAAACAGTGGGGCTGTAAAGAGGTCAATGACAGCCTTTCTACGGGGCGAGAAGCGGGCGTAAAAGATGTCCACGTTTACGTGGCCCCGGACGGCAAAGGTAAATGCTCCTAACAGTAGGAAATAGACACCGTGTACGAGATAGTTAAACTCAAAAGACCATTGGGTGGGAGCGGAAAAGACGTAGCGCATGATAACCTCATAAACAGTGGAGCAAATGATTAGGATGATCGTCCAGCTTACCAACCTGGCTACCCATTCGTTAATCTTGTCGATGATCGAAAGACAGGTCTTCAATGCGTGCATGTTTTCTCGCTACAGATAGCGGATCCAGAAAGCGACAGGACTCGCCAAGAAGCCCTCCTTTTAATGGCCTAAAACCGCCTGCGAGCGCTGGCCTCAGGGGGCAAGCGCTCGCTTACCGGTATCATCACTCCGCCAGAATGAGGGAGTTTGATCACTAGAGCAAGCCTAACTCCTTCATCCATGCCTCTTGGGAATCACACACCTTGCGGGCAAATGGACTCTTGTTGGCGTATTCCTCCCATACCTCCATGGCTACTTTACGGGCCTTCATTATATCATCTTTGGGCAGGTAGATAACCTTGCACCCCTTCTTTTTAAACTTCTCCAGGGCCTCCATGCTCATGGTTTTGTTTAGCTGGAAAAGGTCGGCTGCGGCCTCACGTGCTGCACATTCCAGTATGGCCTGAATGTCTTTCGGAAGCTTGTTCCAGGCCTTCAAGTTAGCTGCATAGTAAGTGGCAGTGACAGGCTGGTGGAAGCCGGGCAGGATGATGTACTTGGCTACCTCGTAGAGGCCAACATCGTAGTTTGCAGGCAGGCCTCCTCGGTCGGCAAAGTCAATTACTCCCTTTTCAAGAGCAGAATATACCTCAGACGTGGCCATAGGAGTTACCCTTGCGCCTAGCTTATTTAGCACGGCTCCGGCCGCGCCAACGAAGCGGCCCTTCTTGCCCTTCATGTCAGCTATTGAACGGATAGGGAACTTGGAATGGATGGGTTCCTCATCGTAAATGGTAGGTGCCAGATAGAATACCCCCATTTTCTTGTATTCTTCACGCAACATCTCTATTCCTCCCTTTGCCCAGAACCAAGTATCTAGTTGCCACGTGTTAGTGAACCCACACGGCAGGGCACTTGTGAAGGCCGCATGCGGGAGTCTGCCGATGTCATATCCCTCGTACTGCTTAGTCATCTCGAACATCCCCTTCTGGATGGCGTCGAGCATCTGATTGGTGGGAACCAGCGAACCGGGTGCAAAGATCTTGATCTCCATCCTGCCGCCGGTCAACTCCTTTACCCGTTTAACGAACTTCTTCTCGATTTTATAGGGCAGTGTTGCAGCATCCCAGAGGACCTGCATACGCCACTTTATAACGTCCGTTGCCTGTGCTCTCGAATCGGAAAAGACGGGCATGGTCAATAATCCCACAGCCATTAAAAGCATTATGATAGATAACTTATTTATTATTCTCATTTTTTTGCCTCCTCTCCCCATTTTAAATTAATTGGTTGCTCTATTACTTTGTAGAGTTACTTTTATATATGGAATTTCACCCCCTTTCTTTATTTAATTTGACCTCTTTTCACCCCCTTTCCAGTATAATTATCTGGTCTTTCAATGCTTTATTGTCTGTTCCAGGTTGCCAATAGCATTGATCTCCTGATTACATTTTCTTGATTAGAAATTATGTCAGAACGGGGATAGTAGCAAATTCAAAATCAAGCTATATAGCCACCATCGACCCAAAGTGTAGTTCCGGTTACGAAGGCTGATTCATCTGAGGCGAAAAA
>QMLZ01000370.1 GCA_003646995.1 Deltaproteobacteria bacterium
AACCCGACCCATCAAGCTTGATTTCAGAATTATCGCTGCCACCAACCAAGACTTGACGGCGATGATTAAACGGGGTGCCTTTCGAGCCGATCTTTTCTACCGCCTCAACATATTTCACCTCCAGGTGCCCAGCCTAAGGGAGATTCGAGAGGATATTCCTAGAATGGCCTACTACTTCCTTTCCCTTCTTAGGAAAAAGAGACGTGCGTCCCCTACTCGCATCTCGCAAGAAGCTATGGCCCTGCTAAAGGCATACCCATGGCCGGGTAATGCCAGGGAGCTGAAAAATACCATTGAGCGGGCCATGCATGTGGCTGAAGGCGGTCAGATCACAGTGGATGACCTGCCTAACCGGATCCGGGGATACTACCAGGCCCGTAACACGGCCTCCAGCCCTGGTCTCCTGCGCCAGGTGCTGGAGGATGCAGAAAGGAGGGCTATTGCCCAGGCCCTGCGTTTTACCGGCGGTAACAAGGCCCAAGCTGCCAGGATTCTGGGCATCCATCGGACCGCCCTTTACCAGAAGCTGAAACGTTACCAGATTGATGTATAGCAATATCTACATGTAGAGGCTCCTCTACATACAGAGATTTGCTGCACTTTGCCGTGGTGAGGGCGGAGTTGCGTCGTTTTTCCGTGCCGGAATGTAGATCAGGATCTACACTTTGAACCTGAAGCTGGAACGGACCGACGAGTTTGTGGTTTTTGCGGCCTCAATGATTATCCTTGAAATTGAATACCCTAACCGGGTCATTCCCTAGGCTGGCACCCTATTTGCAGACCCATCTAAACCACAGAACAGCCGGGTGTATCGCCCGGCGATCAGCGTTAAGCTCCAAAGACGAATTGCTATTTTCGACTCAGGAGATCCTTATTCCGTGGACTTTCAAATACCTGAAGATTTGCGTCTGATGCGTGACACCGTACGGCGGTTCGTGGAGCAGGATCTGGAACCAATCTCCCAGAAGGTGGAAGAAGAAGACCATATCCCCGAAGAAATCGTGCAGAAGATGCGGGAACTGGGTCTTTTCGGCCTTTCCATTCCAGAGGAGTATGGAGGTCTTGGGCTTGGAACCCTGGGAGAATGCCTTGTCTATGAGGAACTCAGCAAGGCCAATGCCTGTTTTCGTTCCCGTATTGGCACCAACAACGGAATCGGGTCCATGGGTATTTTGTATGATGGCACCGAGGAACAGAAACAGAAATACCTGCCGCGTATAGCTAGCGGGGAATGGACAGCCTGTTTTGCTCTTTCTGAACCTGAGGCCGGCTCGGACGCGGCAAATGTCCAGACAACGGCCATAAGGGACGGCTCTTACCTTGTGGTTAACGGGTTGAAGCATTTCATAACCAATGGAGATATTGCCGACGTGGCCACTGTAATAACCGTTACAGACAAAGAAAAAAGGGCTCGGGGCGGAATTACCGCCTTGGTCATAGAAAAGGGGACCCCAGGCTTCTACGTGGGCACCATTGAACGTAAAATGGGGCTAAGGGGCAGCCACACCGCCGAGTTGATTTTCGATAACTGCCGTGTACCTCTGGAAAATGTCATCGGAGGGGAGCCCATGATCGGGCAGGGTTTCAAAACCGCTATGCGGGTGTTGGACAAGGGCCGCCTCACCATGGGCGCATGTGCTCTGGGTGCCGCCGAGAGGCTGCTCGAAATGTGTGTTACTTATTCCAAAGAGCGGATCCAGTTCGGCAGGCCCATTGCCAGGTTCCAGTCAGTGCAAAACATGCTGGCCGATATGGCCACCGAAATCTACGCCGCCCGGCAGATGCTTTATCATGCAGCTTGGCTACGCGATCAGCGCAAGCGGGTCGTCAAGGAGGCCTCCATGGTCAAGCTTTTTTGTACTGAAATGGCCTGCCGCGTGGCCGACAAAGCGGTGCAGATATTCGGAGGAATGGGCTACATGAAGGATTTGCCTGTAGAAAGATTCTACCGCGACCTTCGCCTGTATTGTATCTTTGAAGGTACCAGTGAAATACAGCGGCTAGTAATAGCAAGGGAGCTCACGAGGGACTAAAAACGCATTTCAGAAGAATTTTGAAAGGAGGCATAACCGTGAGCATCAAAAGTGTTTTTGTGGTCGGAGCCGGGCTTATGGGGAGCGGAATTGCTCAGGTTTGCGCCCAATCCGGGATCCAAGTTTTTCTTTACGACGTCAAACCCGAGGCTTTGAGTAAGGCCTTAAAGAATATCGAGTGGTCGGTTGGAAAGTTTATAGAAAAAGGAAAGGTCAAAGAAGACCTGGAGACCATTTTAGGCAGGATAAGCACGGTCTCTGACTATAGCCCTGTGGCACAGGTGGACCTGGTTATAGAGGCGGTTTTCGAGAATCTGGAACTGAAGCAAAAAGTGTTCGCGGACCTGGACCAGGCGGCATCTCCCCAGGCACTGATTGCCAGTAATACCTCGGCCATTCCCATCACCGAACTGGCAGCAGTGACCAAACACCCCCAAAGAGTTCTGGGACTTCACTTTTTCAGCCCGGTGCCCATGATGCAGGCCGTGGAGGTCATCAAGGGCCTGGCCACCAGCGATCAGACCGCTCAAGCTGGCAGGGAATTTGTGCTGCAAATAGGCAAGGAACCCATCATGGTGAACCGGGATGTGGGCGGGTTTGTTATCAACCGCATCAATTTCCCTTCCGCCATAGAGGCCATGCGGCTGGTGGAGCAGGGGGTGGCCACAGTGGAAGACATAGACAAGGGCCTGAGACTGGCCTCGGGCCGCAAGATGGGCATCTTTGAGACCGGGGACATGGTGGGGCTAGATGTAACCTACGGGGCCCTTATGGCCATGTATCACGAAACAGGTGATCCACGCTGGTATCCACCTCTGCTGCTCAGACGGAAGGTCAAGGCGGGCCATCTGGGACGCAAGACAGGGCGGGGCTGGTATGAGTACAATGAAGATGGCACCAGGAAGGAGAAGTGATCATGGGCTGGAAGTTCGCTCATTATGAAATCAGAGACCAAGTGGCCGTTGTGACCATTGACCATCCTCCCATGAACGCTCTGGATGTGGCCACCAAGGAGGATATCGGAGCCATATTCAACGAGTTGGACCAACGCCGCGAAGAGATACGGGTGGTTATACTGCACGGGGCCGGAGAAAAGGCATTTGCAGCAGGTGCGGACATAAAGACCTTTCTGGAGCTGACGCCTGACACCGCCAAAAGGCGCCTTATGCGCAGCCACCAGATCTATGCCACAGTAGAAAATTTCCAGTGGCCAGTTATTGCAGCAATCCACGGCTATTGTTTGGGCGCGGGGCTGGAGCTGGCCCTTTGTTGTGACATTCGCTATGCCGAGCAAAGCGCCAAGTTGGGGTTTCCAGAGGTGAATCTTTCTGTATTCCCAGGCAATGGTGGCACTCGGCGAGCCCTTTACCACATGCCACTGGGCAAGCTCAAGGAGTGGGTTTACACCGGTGCCATTGTACAGGCCAGTGAGGCTCTGGAGTACGGGCTGGTGGAAAGGGTAGTTCCCGA
>QMLZ01000371.1 GCA_003646995.1 Deltaproteobacteria bacterium
AGAAGAAAAAACTAACCAAGTTGCGAAAAAAGAGGCCTTCCAAGGCCTCTTTCTAATTTCTATAACTTTATCAAGATCTTGAGATTTTCTGCCACCATTTTGGAGGTGTTTGTTTTTATTGGTACATATGAGCGGAAGCCTATAGGAAAGATGTAGTTCTGTATATAAAGCTGCCAAGATGAAATCCTATTAGACTTTCGGAAGGGCCATATCTTTGTGGCCGGTCTTGTGTGTGCTTGGTTGTGCCCTGATCGTCCTGAACTTCCCCTTATGTTTCTAACCTGCCATTAAGAAAAGCCCTTCAAATAGCCAGACACACGCGCCTGTATGTCGCAGACTTTCTGTACACTAACCCAGGAGGAAAGGCCATGATCAAGAAGGCTTTTGCGCTGACGGTGTTAGGGATGTTCTGCGCCTTTGGTTTACCCTGTGCCCCAGGCCAAGCTTCTGCACAATGGGCAATAACTTGCGGAACTATCGCACATGATGAAGCTAAGGCTATCCTGCGCGCCTCAGACGGAGGACATGTGGTTTTGGGCCAAACATGGTCTGTTAATAGTGATATGAATTTCTGGATAGTGAAGCTAGATGAATCAGGACATCCTGTTTGGCAAAAAGAGTACGGAGGAAGTGGAGAGGACATTCCTCAATCCATTACCAGCACCTCAGATGGTGGGTATGTTGTGGCTGCTTCCACAAGGTCTTTTGGAGCAGGAGAATCGGACATTTGGGTTGTAAAGCTGAACTTTAGAGGGGAGATTGAGTGGCAAAGATCCTTTGGAAGTACAGAAACAGAGATCCCATCTGACATTCAGCAAACAGTTGACGGGGGATACATCATAGCCGCGATAAGATCATCTTCAACCTATACGGGTTTCAGATGGTGGTTACTTAAACTTGACTCCACAGGCAATATCGATTGGCAGAAGATATATGACCCCGGGCACGACGGACTTGTTCACTCAATCCAACAAACCCTAGATGGCGGGTATATTGTCGCAGGGACTGTCTATGCCCGTAATGGCGATTTTTTGATTCTAGGATTGAAGGAATCAGGAGACATTGAATGGCAGAAATCTTTTGGCCTCGACACTAATGGTGACGAACACATTGAAATGAATCCAATTATCAAACAAACCTCGGATGGGGGATTCATTGTGGCAGGGCAGTCCATACTAGGATCTCAAAATCAGATATGGGCTGCTAAGCTGGACGCTTCTAGAAATATTGAATGGCAAAAAAAATATTCTACAGTTGGAGATTATGTTTTTACCTCCCTCATTGAAAAAACTGAGGGTGGCTACATCTTAGGGGGCTGGAGGGGCTGTATTGGAGGCGAGTCAGGGACCCAATCGTTTGATGGATGGATCATGGAAATTGATTCTTCTGGAGATATTCAATGGCAAAGGACATATGGAGGACCGACCTCTAGTGATAACGATAAAATCAATTCAATAGTACAGACTCCAGACGGAGGCTATATTGCTGCTGGATTCACAGAATCCTTTGATCTTGCAGGAGGAGATGCCTGGGTTCTCAGACTCAGCGAAGATGGAAGTCTTGAAGGGTGCGCTGCAGTAAACATCTGGTCCGGAAATAGTTCGGATACGTCTGAGATAGGTGTAGAAATTACTGTTGGTGTTACTACCACCGGGACTGTTACCCAAGATACGGTTGTTGCGGCCGAACCTTTTTCGTTGGTCTTCCATGATGGCTGTAAATATTACAGCAATATGGTCCAACTTCCGGAGACAGGACAAACTACAAGTTATCACGAACGTGATGATGGTGCTTTGAAAACCGGTGTTGAATGGCCCGCACCAAGATTTACTGACAATGGAGACGGGACAATAACTGACAATCTAACCGGACTAATGTGGTTAAAGGATTGTGCTTGCTTAGGAGAAAGACCGTGGGAGGAAGCCTTGACGACAGTGTCTGATTTAAATTCTAACCCTGACTCATATTCCTGTCAGGACTATACGGCTTCCTATCGCGACTGGCGCATGCCAAATAGAAAAGAACTCCTAAGTATGATAGACCGCTCAAGAACTAATCCGGCCCTGCCCTTAGGGCATCCTTTTGTGAGGATTTCAACGGATTATTCTGTATGGTCCTCTTCCACTTATGCTGGAAGCACTGGATCAGCATGGTCCTTTTCCATGCGCTTTGGCTTAATGTGGCACACATCCAAGAGTTACTCTAGGGCTGTATGGGCAGTGCGTAGTATTCCAAGTGAATGTAAGGCTGACTTTGATCATGATGGTGATGTGGATGGAATTGACCTTGTAGTCTTTGCGCAAAGTTTCCTCACAACTGAAGCTCCCGAATTCATACTTGAAATGTTCGCTCGCGAATTTGGTACTACCAGCTGTCCTCTTTTACCTTAGTGCTCGAGAGAGGTGATCAAAACCTAGTGATGTAGCCTGAAGAAGGATGAGTGGGGCCGTCTTCCAGGTTGTGGGGACGATGGGGTTGTGCTTTTTTGGTCCATATGTATCTATTGGGTAGCCAGATGAAAAGCCGATGTGTTCAACAGCTCCTGAAAGGTTTGAAACAGTTATTGGTAAGGGGACTATGTATTTGTGTCATTATGCTTTGTCTGACTGGCCCAGTGTTTTCAACTGATTGGGGAGCAGAAAACAGTAAATACTTACTTGTGACTAAAAAGGCATTGGAGTGGATTGAGAATGAATCCAGTATGGTGTTCGTTGATATTCGAGGAAAAAATAAATATGACAAGGTCCACATACCAGATTCGATTCAAGTTGACCCGCGCTTTCTTGCAGAGAAAAAATTCCTGAAAAACAAGAAAGTCGTAATCATTTATGGTGGTATCAATATAGGACAAGCAGTGGCCATAGGAAAAGAGGCCATATTGAAAGGATTCAGTTCTATTCATGTACTTTGGGGAGGGCTGGCCGCATGGAAAGAAGCAGGCAAACGAGTCATAGGCACAGGTCCGATTGAAAGTGGAATCTATGGGATCTCGCCGCTTGAGCTTCATAACGCCCTCCAAGAAAGGACTCCTCTTTATGTTATAGACACTAGATCAAGTGCTGAGTTTGACAAGTGCTCCATTGATGGATCCATAAATGTGCAGATCTTTTGTACTTGTGGGAACCTATCTCAAGCCTTCCGCGATCACCTGTCAAAACAAATAGCCCGTGTGCGCAAGACTCACGAATATTTCCCTATCGTGTTGCTCGACCGCTCTGGAGAGTGCAAATCGGCCATCCACGATTTGAGAAGAGATAAGGGATTAAAGCAAGTGTTCTATTTGAGAGGTGGCATGAATGCTTATCAGGACTTCAGAAAGAACATGAAAAAAATTTTAGCAGGGAAGAGGCAACTTGGCCGCATGCGCGTCAAGCAATGCCCTTAGTATTTCTTCTAGCATCACAATCTAGGAGTGAAGGGTGGAAAAAATGAAAATAACTAACAAAACAAATTTCCTCGCAACAATAACCATACTAATAATTACTTGCCTCCTGCT
>QMLZ01000372.1 GCA_003646995.1 Deltaproteobacteria bacterium
ATCACATCCATCCTTCAAGGTTCCCCCGGTGCAGTATATTATTGGGATCCAGAGTTTTTTTCTGCTTGCTCAAGAAATCAAAGTAGGCTTTATTGTATTTCTTCTTGAGGAATGTGACGCTTTGGGCCGTCAGGCCCCATTCACCTCCACAGCCGCCGTATTTTGCATTTAATGCTTCAGTTTTTTCCCTTACTTCCTTGGTGAGCGCTATCTTTAGCTCGTTCGGGATATCCTTTGTAGGGATGAATGCATAGGCATGAATTGTGGGCGCACCGATATGGCCAAATGAATAGAATTCATTACCTTTATAACTTTCGAGATTCAATATGAGATCCCGGACCTCATGAAAGGCCTCTTTGAGCTTATCTACTCTAACCGTGATTTCACTTCCAAAGGTAGTACCTAGTCGATAGATGTAGTTCCCCGCTTCAGCACGGCTGCTCCATATCTTATTCCATTCTTCCTTATCCCTGACAATTCTTGCTTCAATAGGATTTCCAACTTTCAGGAATTCCAAAAAATTCCTAGCCTTTTCCTCACATCCGGCTTTAGTTGAAGAATGTATGCTCATCATGGCCACAGCATCGGGTGGAGCCTCCAGCCCAACCGCCTCAAAGCCCACTTTCGCTGTTTTTCCATCAAGATATTCAAAAAACAGAGGAGGATAAACGCCTTGCTTATACATCTCCATTACTGTGTCAAGTATATCATCGGTACTCTTGTAATAGGCTACGATATTCTCAAAGAAAGGCATGGGTATCAGCCGCATTCTGATAGAAGTCAAAATGCACAAGAGCCCCTCAGAACCGATAAGAAATTTGGTGGGTTCAATGCCAGCCGGCTTTCTTGGTGATTCAGTCCCTGTCTGTATAATTTCGCCTGTGGGCAATACAGCTTCCAGCCCAAGAACATAGTCCCCAGGCTTCCCCAGGGCTGCATCTACTGCATGGGCGCTTGTGTTTACGGCGACAGCACCGCCAATGGTGGCGACCAGCTCACTGCCGGGAAAGATAGGAAGCATGGCATTATACAGTGCAAGCGCCTCTCTGACTTTCGCCACATGAAGACCAGGCCCAACCTCAAAATACCCTCTCTCCGGGAATATCATGATGTCTTTCATACGGGCAGTGTCAAGGACAATACAATTTGTCTTTGGTCTTCCAAGTCCTACAAGAGATGTGCCTGAACCATGTATATGCACTGGTATAAGATTCTCATTGGCATATCGTAACACCCTGGAAACCTCTTGACTATTGGCTGGCCTGACAACAGCATAGGGCATATTATGTTCTTCTAGCTCATATGGCATAACATCCTTTGCGTAGGCAAAAGATGTGGGTTTATCAATGAACACATGTTCTTTTCCCACGATTTTCCCTAAATGCTTTGACAGTTTCTTAATATCAATATTCATAGGCTTACTCTCCATCCCGCTGGCCTGGAATCCTCACACAGGCCTTCTCCGATCTAATATCATCGACTTGTATGCCAGTTTCAGCTAAGATCAGAAGTGGGTTCGTTTATGGTTCTTGTTTTCAAAAATGAATTCTTGGCCATTACCAAATGTTCCTTTACAGCTTTTCTAGCTTTCTTTGGATCACGCATCCTGAGCGCTTCCAGTATCTTATAATGCTGCTCATCCGTACTCGAAAGCCTTTTCAATTCATTTTGGCCAAAACGAAAACGTAGTATCTGCATGTGAGCATTTAGATTTCTGTAAATATTTAGCAGTCTGCCATTTCCTGTTAGACGTATTATTTCTAAATGGAATTCGCCGGCCTTTTCTATAAACAATCGATAAGAAGTATTAGCCCTGCCTGCCAAAGTTTCTTCGTATAGACGCTGTAGTTTTTTAATTTGCTCATCGGTTATCCGCTTTGCTACTATTTCAGCAGCCCCTGTTTCAATAATCATGCGCGTATCGAAAATCTCTGCGATATCTTGTTCCGTAATGCCTTTAACATAGGTTCCCTTTCGAGAATCTATTTGCACTAATCCTTCACCAGCCAACCTGGAAAGAGCATCCTTAATGGGGGTCTGGCTGGTACCCAATTCTTTACTTAAGATGCGTACTTTAATTTTGTAACCAGGAGGATAAGTTGAAGTGACAATTCTTTCCCTAAGTAATTCGTAAACTTTCTCGTTAATATTCTTGGTGTCAATTGGTGCTTCATTAGGAACCATGACTTTACTCACAAGAAACTCATAGAAACTGATATCTGATATTTCAGATACCATATATACCCCCACTTTAACAATGTCAAGCACTTTTTCTGTAGAGCCTTACCTTTCCGTACAAACCATGTCCTTTTTCCGGCACCATCAATATCATCAGGTTACAATCTCACAGGCACCCATTATGGAAACAAGCTTGAAATAGACGCCCACTGTTGATTGTCAACAAAACTGACTCCCTTTAGTTTGCTTTTTGAGTTTATTTTTCAGCCTACAGCTGGACCCATTAATGTAAAAGACGTTTGCATGATGAACGATACGGTCAATGATAGCTGCAGCCACTACATTGTCCCGGAAGATTTCTCCCCAGTCTTCAAAGTTATAGTTGCTGGTAAGAATAATCGAGTCTTTCTCATAACGCACCGATACTAATTGAAACAGCAGGTTGGCCTGTTCTTTGGTCACAGGCATGTAACCCAGCTCATCGATAATCAAGAGATTAAGGCGCGAGTAGGCCAAGAGCTTTGCGGTGATACATCTCTGCCTTACACAGAGCATTAGATCTTCAATGAGTTTTTGGCCACTGATAAACAGCACACGATATTCTGCGTGGCAGGCCTTGATTCCAAAGGCAACCCCGAGATGGGTTTTACCCACCCCAGGAGGGCCAAGAAAAACCAGGTTTTCATTGTTCTCTATAAAATCCAGAGAACTGAGCCTAAGAATCTCCTTTTCTCCAAGGCTTGGCTGAAAGGAAAAATCAAACTGCTCTAAGGTCTTGATAAATGGAAAACGGGCCTTGTGGATCTTTGCTTTCAATGAGCGTTCTGTCTTTGCCCTTAGTTCCTCTTCCAAAACTAACCACAGATACTCCTCGTATCGCAGCTTGCCTTTGGTGGCCTGCTGTCCAAGCTCGCTATAACACACTGCCAGTTCCTTTAACTTTAAGGCCCTCATCTGAGATTCAAGCCGACCCTTAAGCTTTTCTTGGACAGTTGCTGAAGGCAGGGGTGGCGAAAAGCCGCGTCAATACTGGATCACCACTTGAAAAATGTCAAAAAGGTAGTGCCACAGAATATGCATTTTATTCTTGTGAGGTAGGACTATGATCTGGATTATTGGAGTGTCCTTAAAAGGAGGCTCCAATGTTTGCACGCGTTAAAAAATCAGGAAAGTACCAGTACTTCAAATTGTCGAAAATCGCAAGGTCAAGGGTAAAGTGAAGCAACGTGTTATCGCTACTATAGGCCGTATGGACCGATTGCAAGCAAAGGACCAGATAGAAACACTCATACGGTCTCTATCACGGTTCTCTGAA
>QMLZ01000373.1 GCA_003646995.1 Deltaproteobacteria bacterium
ATTTTGTGCAGGGGGAGATATTAAGGATTTTATAAGGACTGACTTAAGGGCTTGGGAGATGAAGAATTTCCTTCAAAAGAAGGTCTACCAGGTTGTTCGAGCTGTTGCTAGATTAGAAAAACCAATAATAGCCGCAGTTAATGGTCCTGCCTATGGAGCGGGTATGGATATGGCCCTGATGTGTGACATTCGGATTGCCTCCGACAGGGCCGAGTTTTGCGAATCATACATCAAGTTAGGGTTAGCTCCTGGAGATGGTGGGGCTTATTTCTTACCAAGAATAGTAGGGACTGCAAAGGCTATGGAGTGGCTGCTAACTGCTGACATAATAAGCCCCGAAGAAGCCCTCAAGTATGGGCTCGTCAATATGGTCGTGCCCCATGAGGAGCTTCTAGATACTAGTATCAAATTTGCTAAGAAAATAGCTGCTTACTCTCCCATTGCTGTCCGTATTACAAAAAAGGCTGTTTATGAATCTGCAGCCTCTGACCTTGAGCATCATTTAGATTACATTTCTTCCCAGATGGCCCTGCTTTGTGAGACCCAGTACTATAGAGAGGCGGTAAAGAAATTTCACGACCCGCAACCAGACTGAGCACCTCCTGAAGGAATCCAGATTAAAAAGGATATTATAATGTTTATATGAGTAGGATTTACTCCATATAAGTTTACTAAAGGCCATTATTTCAACCTTAAAAAGGTGTTTGACAAATAAAAACTTCTGTGGTTTAAGGCAAACCATCCCTGTATCGGGGAATTTTTTTGGGGAGTCTTATATCAAAATAGATATAAGGTTCCAATACCCTGTGGAGTAACAAGGAGAGGGCTGCGATGGAGTTTAGAAAGAGAGGATGGTGTCTATTATTGCTCCTAATTGCCTCTATTGGTGTTATCAGCCTGGGCACAAGAAGTGTAGCAGAAGAAATACCAGGCTTCTCTAAGAACAAGCTTTCATTCTGGGGCACTCTTCGGTTTCGCTATGAGAACCAGGACAATTTCAACATAAAGTCTTATGGCCAGAATCCTGTCGCAGGGCGGGTGGATGATGCCTTTACAATTGGCAGGCTAAGGGCTGGTTTTAGGTATAGGCCCATGAATGATTTGATTATCTCTGTTGGGATTCAACATGCGCTTGTATGGGGATTGGCGCTTGAGGAGAAAGATTTCTACAACCCAAAATTTGATAGGGAAAATAATCCTTACAAAGACGAATGGGAATCCTTTGATACCTATATTGAGTTGAAGAATATGTTTTCTCAACCATTGAGCATTAAAGCGGGTAGACAATTAATCTATTATGGCGATAAACGCATATTCGGTCCGGGCCAATGGGGCAACTCGGGCAAGTGGATGTGGGATGCTGTAAAAATACACTACAAGTGGGAGCAGGGATTTGTTGATTCGTATTACGGGAGGAGCATAATCCATGACCCCGATGTCTTTACCTTAAGTCATCGGCACGGATACGAAAGCCTTGGATTTTACTCGCATCTCGCCATTCCGGTTCAGAAACTTTCATTTGTTGTAGAACCCTTCGCCATGACCAAGAAAGACAAGCACGACAGGTACAGCGGAGAGGACGGAAAAACGGGTGATTTGAGCACATACTATTTGGGAGTGAGAGGAGTTATCAAGGATCTTAAAGGGATTAACCTAGACTTTACTTATGTGATTCAAAAGGGAGAGTACGGCTCAGACGATGTTGATGCCTTCGGATATCACTTCCTACTAGGGTACAGAGCGGCATTTTTTCCCCTGAGACCATACATTTACACAGAATATAGTTACGGGTCAGGGGATAGTGATCCAAAAGATGGAGAGCATGGCACTTTTGATGGTGCCTTTGGTGCAAGGGATAAAATGTACGGGCGCATGAACCTATTTAAATGGATGAACATAAAAGATGCCCAGATAAACCTGGAGTTGTCGCTGCTGAAACAAATCCATATCAAGCTCGAGTATCACAAATTTTGGCTCGCTGAAGAGAAAGATGCATGGTACTTAAATCCCAAGGCCTATAGGGACAAGAGCGGTGAGTCGGGCGACGAGGTGGGCCGCGAGTTTGACGTTGTGGTCAAGTATAAACTTCCTGCCGGTAACGAGCTCCAGGCAGGCTATGGACATTTTTGGCCTAGTGAGTTTGCGAGGAATGTGGCTTCAGATGATGAGGCAAACTGGTTTTTTATCCAATGGCAGATAAAGTACTCAAAGGGAATTTTATAAGGAGAACAATCTGAAAGGGGGAAATTGAGAATGAGAGCGTTGGAAAATTTGAAAAATTTCATAATCTTGATGATGCTTATTATGGCCCTAACGTGTTCGTGGACTTTTTGCGTGGATGCAGGAGAACCTACCTACAGGCAAGGAGTAAATATCTTTATTGAAACGGGGGTTGACCCGCCGGATAGGACTCCCACTTGGTATGCCCCTCAAGTTTCAAGGCCATATGCCCCTGTATTCGAGATATTGGCTACACGGGGAACACAGGGTCGCTATTATCTATACACTTATGCTGTAACGTTAAAGGATCTTATCAAGTTTCACGGCCATGACTGCGAAGGCATTGCCCATGTGGCATGTTGCTGCAAGGTTGCCTTCAACATCCTTTTCCCTGATGGAATTATCGACAGGAGTGTATTGTGGGGAATCACCGGGAATTCGCCATGTTGGTCAGATGGTGTTGCATACTTGACAGGAGCGAGAATCCAGTATGGAAACCTGGGTTTTTTTAAAGACAAAAGGTATGACCATGCGATTATACTTTATAGAGAAGATACGGATGTAGCTGTTCTTGCCACGTGGAAAAAGGGGATTGATACCATACCGGGGCAGACCCCCGTGTTACCCGGAAGGATTACCTGGAAACCAAAGGTTGATGCAGAGGCAGTTAAGAACTTGAAAAGGGAGGTGAAAAAGGCGGGGGGCAAGCCTACTCCATACCAGGTGGACTTAATGCGATACTATCAATGGGCTCACGTCAACGACATACTGAATCATCCTCTTTCGGAGAGTTACCAGGCAAAGGTTATCGATAATTTTAGGTGGGAAGACTGGATTGATCCTCAAAAAACCATGCCCAAGACTCACAGAAGAGGGGATATAAGGTTGAAAAATTATCCTTACAGAAAAAGACCGGTAAGCGGGCCGGAATAGGAGCCGTCGGACGGGTGTGTGTAACTTGCCAGCTGAGGAGGAATAAGCTGTGATGAAATTTCACGCTGATGCCAGAAGGAAAATAGGCGCCCTCGTATGGCTCTTGGTGCTAGTTATTATTGGGCCGGTCCATGCTGGGGCCAAGGAAAAACTAATTATTTTTCATGCAGGATCCCTGTCCATTCCCTTCAAGCAAATAAGCGAGGCCTTTGTAGGAACGCATCCCAACGTAAGGGTGGTTAGGGAGGCTGCGGGATCAAGAACCTGTGCCCGAAAGATTTCAGATCTCGGCAGGCCCTGCGACGTTATGGCGTCCGCGGACTATACTGTTATAGAGAA
>QMLZ01000374.1 GCA_003646995.1 Deltaproteobacteria bacterium
GCCGGTAGGCATCATCCAGAAGAACAAGGATTGAAACTAAATAATTTCAGAGCTATCTGTATCAATTGTATGAGGCCGGTAGGCATCATCCAGAAGAACAAGGATTGAAACTATATAATGGCTCTCTGTTCCGGGTTAAGGGGGCCTGCCGGTAGGCATCATCCAGAAGAACAAGGATTGAAACTCAATGACGGCTTCGGCCAGGACTTGGCCGTCATTGGCCGGTAGGCATCATCCAGAAGAACAAGGATTGAAACCCCTATAAATTTCATCCACAAGATCAAAAAGGCCCGGGCCGGTAGGCATCATCCAGAAGAACAAGGATTGAAACTGTTTACCAGGTCAAAGCATCCTTGATCCATTTTGTGGCCGGTAGGCATCATCCAGAAGAACAAGGATTGAAACTAAGTGGATACATGCGCAGAAAGATCCGGGGCTTTTAGCCGGTAGGCATCATCCAGAAGAACAAGGATTGAAACCCGGAAGGGTTACCATGCTTTTCCGTACCAATGATGCCGGTAGGCATCATCCAGAAGAACAAGGATTGAAACCCGGGTACGAGGCCTCCGGCTGGCTCTTTGATTACTTGCCGGTAGGCATCATCCAGAAGAACAAGGATTGAAACCCGAAGCCGAAAACATCCTTCACCCCCGCACCTAATGGCCGGTAGGCATCATCCAGAAGAACAAGGATTGAAACTTGCATACCAAGTCCCCTCGATTTTGACTATAGGGCGCCGGTAGGCATCATCCAGAAGAACAAGGATTGAAACCTTGCCTGTGATGTAATCTATGATTGGCATGTTCCGTGCCGGTAGGCATCATCCAGAAGAACAAGGATTGAAACCCGAAACTAAAGATATCCTTCACCCCCGCACCTAATGGCCGGTAGGCATCATCCAGAAGAACAAGGATTGAAACTCTGATGTGCCAGTCTTTTGGACTCCTCTTCCGATGCCGGTAGGCATCATCCAGAAGAACAAGGATTGAAACACCCAATCGTTTCTGGACGCCAGACAGACATTCAGCCGGTAGGCATCATCCAGAAGAACAAGGATTGAAACTCTGCTACTGAAAAAGGCATATTGGAAGAGTTAAAGAGGCCGGTAGGCATCATCCAGAAGAACAAGGATTGAAACCCCCACAATCCTTGGGGAGAATATGGGCACTTGCACCGCCGGTAGGCATCATCCAGAAGAACAAGGATTGAAACCAGTGTACTGTTCCATTCACGTCTATGGTATACTCGCCGGTAGGCATCATCCAGAAGAACAAGGATTGAAACACGAGCGCCAGACCCACCAGGAGCCGCTCTCAAAAGCGCCGGTAGGCATCATCCAGAAGAACAAGGATTGAAACCCCAATATGGCCGCTCACCTCTTTTCTTTTGCTCAGCGCCGGTAGGCATCATCCAGAAGAACAAGGATTGAAACCCGGAGCGCCGGGGCAAAGAACCGCTCCGGCTTTTTGCCGGTAGGCATCATCCAGAAGAACAAGGATTGAAACGTGCCCTAATATTGTCGTGAAAAATCCTGATAGAAACGCCGGTAGGCATCATCCAGAAGAACAAGGATTGAAACACAGAGGCAATATATTCCAAGAACTCTGTCATATCTGCCGGTAGGCATCATCCAGAAGAACAAGGATTGAAACCAGACAACCTCTTTCAACTTTCTGCACTGCTTTGTCCTGCCGGTAGGCATCATCCAGAAGAACAAGGATTGAAACATCTGCCCTGCTGATGGCTCATCACTGGAAGATAATGCCGGTAGGCATCATCCAGAAGAACAAGGATTGAAACCAATGCTTATGTGATTGCGGAAAAATCCATTATGTTAGGCCGGTAGGCATCATCCAGAAGAACAAGGATTGAAACTAACTGGGTTTTTACCTTACCTGCATCGGTATATTGCCGGTAGGCATCATCCAGAAGAACAAGGATTGAAACTCTTGAGCAAGGCCTTTGGCGTACCCTGAAGGATAAGCCGGTAGGCATCATCCAGAAGAACAAGGATTGAAACTCCATCATCGCTCGCCAAGCGGCTGTAAGGATTCTTGCCGGTAGGCATCATCCAGAAGAACAAGGATTGAAACTACATCCCTGGGTAGAATTTCTTCACGCTCCCAAAGCCGGTAGGCATCATCCAGAAGAACAAGGATTGAAACTAACAACAATCGTGGTAGCTGCCGGCGTTGATAGCGGCCGGTAGGCATCATCCAGAAGAACAAGGATTGAAACAAGATGATGGTACTACAGAAAGAACGCCGCATGAGAGCCGGTAGGCATCATCCAGAAGAGCAAGGATTGAAACTGACCTCTGGGTACGTCCTGGCTGCGAACTGAATGGGCCGGTAGGCATCATCCAGAAGAACAAGGATTGAAACAAAAGGAACGCAGGAAGAGCCAGCGGCGGCTATATGAGGCCGGTAGGCATCATCCAGAAGAACAAGGATTGAAACCAAGATGGATCAAAATGTGACCAAGACGAGCAACGGCCGGTAGGCATCATCCAGAAGAACAAGGATTGAAACTGCCCCGGCTGAAATTCCGTTTGTTGCAGTAACTTTGGGCCGGTAGGCATCATCCAGAAGAACAAGGATTGAAACACACTGGTGCATTCAGCGCAAATATGACTGGTCTTGCCGGTAGGCATCATCCAGAAGAACAAGGATTGAAACTGACTATGGAGAAAGCAGCCTGCAAAATCTTAATAATGGCCGGTAGGCATCATCCAGAAGAACAAGGATTGAAACATGTCTTTTTCTGTTTTCCAGCATAATCGTACTTTGCCGGTAGGCATCATCCAGAAGAACAAGGATTGAAACTGTGGTATGCAGATTTTGCACTACACAAGATATTGTGCCGGTAGGCATCATCCAGAAGAACAAGGATTGAAACACCCCTGACCCTTCATCTCCAATAAGGCTGTAGCCGCCGGTAGGCATCATCCAGAAGAACAAGGATTGAAACTGTCGCACAGATACGGATTCAACCGCATCCGGTACAGCCGGTAGGCATCATCCAGAAGAACAAGGATTGAAACGTAAAGGAAAGGACGTATGGCAAAAAGGGTATTGGCCGGTAGGCATCATCCAGAAGAACAAGGATTGAAACACCTCTGATTCCAACTCTGGCTCTGGTTTCTCTCCTTGCCGGTAGGCATCATCCAGAAGAACAAGGATTGAAACGCAGAAAGCAGTTCATCAGATTGAAAACAATCCAAGCCGGTAGGCATCATCCAGAAGAACAAGGATTGAAACTGACTATGGAGAAAGCAGCCTGCAAAATCTTGATAATGGCCGGTAGGCATCATCCAGAAGAACAAGGATTGAAACCTGTAGGAGAAGAATTAGAAATTCGTGGCTCCAGAGCCGGTAGGCATCATCCAGAAGAACAAGGATTGAAACCTATCCCGGACGTCACCTCTCGCTCCAGAGAAAAAGTACCCGCATCCGCCACAGTAACCTTATTTCATCTCACCTACA
>QMLZ01000375.1 GCA_003646995.1 Deltaproteobacteria bacterium
CCCAAGCCTCCCGATGCCAGTGTCGTACCAAAAGACATAAAGCAGGAGTCAGTTTCTGCCAACAGTGACAGGGAGGAACTAACAAAATACTTTGAAAAAAGAGCATCTAAGGAGTTGGAAGTAGAGCCCATTATGCCCAAGTATGATCCCTTAGAGGACCATATGGTCTCCTTTTCCATGGTAGATGAGGATCTTCAGCTTGTGCTTTATTCGCTGGCTCAGTCCGTGGGAATGAACCTCATACTGGATCCTGAGGTCAAAAAGGACAAGTATGTTGTGACCCTCAATTTTCAGAATGTCTCCGCTGCTACGGTCTTAAGGGAGTTATTAAAGGTATACGATTTATATTACGAGGTGGACCAAAATGTGATCCGTATCAAACCCTACCAGGAAAGGACATTCAAACTAAATTTTTTGGACACGAACGTTAATATTGGATTTGATGTTGGTGGTGACGTATTGGGAGCCTCTGAAACAGAATCATCAGGGGGTCTTTCGGGAAATTTCAAGCTTTCAGGCAAAGGGGCCAGCAAGTCAAATGTATACGATATCATTGAGGAGATGGTACAGAAACTCCGAAGCCAGGAGGGCAAGTATTCTCTAAACAGAATTGCTGGGACGCTTTACATAAAGGATAGACCAGGGGTTATTGCTGCCGTTTCTCGGATGATAAACCGTCTAAAAGAGGTGCTCGCTCGACAAATCTTGATAGAGGCGCGCATCATTGAAGTTAGCCTTTCTGATAACTATTCCTATGGAATTGACTGGGAGATGCTGCGAAGAGAGGTTAGCGGAGTTACCAAACTCAACCAAGCAGCATGGTCCCTTGGCACCGGGCTTGTGCTTTCAGGTGTGAGCAGGGCCTTTAATATTGATGCCGCAATCGATGCCCTTAAAACTTTTGGTCACACAAAAATCGTTTCGAATCCAACCATCAGGTGTAAGAACGGAAAACCTGCGGTAATAAGTGTGGGCACATCCATAACATATAAGAAAGACGTCTCTGTAACAACTACAAGTGTGGGCGATGAAAACCAGAATACAACGGAAGTGGAGGTGTCAACGGTTTTCGATGGGCTCATCTTGGGTGTCGTACCCTTTATTGATGAGGATGGACAAGTGACTCTCATGATAAACCCCATAAAAAGCGACGTGGACCCAGACAGTATCGAACCTGTCCAGGTTGATGCCAGGTCTAATGAGAGCATTTCTTTGCCAAAGGTTGGGATCAAGGAGATCAGCACCACCATAAGCTTGCACACTGGTGATGTCGTGTTCCTGGGGGGGCTCATTGATCGGCACAAACAAAAGGTTAAGAAAGGTGTGCCATTTCTTTCATCAATCCCCCTCTTGGGGTATCTATTCAAGAATGAGGGGTACAGGAACGAGACCAGGGAGCTGGTTATCGTTCTAAGCGTTAAGACTGTCTAGGTGTGGTATCGATTCATGAGCGTGATATTTGAGGCATTGAAGAAAGTACGCCAATCTGAAATGGATACCTTTGATCAGGAAGCAAAGGACAGCCCCCCTGCCAATGTCTATACAATTAGGGGTCTGCTCTTCTCACCCCAGGGCATACTTGGAATGACCATTTTTATTTTGCTGCTTGGGGCGCTGGTTTATTATGGCGCGAGTTATCTGGGTGATGTGGCGGCCAGGCAGAAGATAACCAATAGCAAGGCCCAAAAGGAAAGGGTCGCTTATATACCGCCAGAGGATTCACAGGATACATCCGAGGAGGTTTCTTTAGCGACCTCCACTGTGCCACCGCCTCCACAACAGGCTGACTATCAAAAGGCACAACCTGGTGTGCTTTACCTACCCGCGAAGGTGGCCGCAACCGGTGATAAACCAAAGGGGCCGCGTGCAGTGCTTACAGAAAGAGCATCGAGCCCAAAGGCAGCTCCTGTCATAGAGGGCAACGAACAAAGATCCACTGCGGAAAAAAATCCGTTTAAGGAACCAGAGACACTTAAAGAGGCTCGTATTTTAGAAAAACCTGATTTCGGCAAGGCCTTTACCAAGAGCAACAGTGGGCACCCCAATAGCAGAACACAAAGCCAGGTAAAAGAATCAGTAACTGCAAGTATAAAACTCGAAGCAAAGCGAGTCACCCCTGAGCATAGCAGCCAAGCGCCTGTAATTCTGTCAAAGAGGGGCGCTGGAGAGGTCAGCGTGCTTGCTAGTGGTGAAAAGCCAGGGGGGCAAGAGATAGGTGTAACAGAGTCAGCACTTAAAACAGCCCAAATATCCCAGGTGGTATCTCGGGTCCAAGGGGCCATGGCCATGGGTGATGAAGAGGCAGTTGATAACCTCATGCCCAGGCTTGAGAGCCTTAAGGGTGAGAATGATCCCTTCGTTTTGAAGCTCAAGGCCTTTTGGCTGATGAAAAAAGGACGGTATCAGGATGCCAGTCGATTTCTCATAAAGGTAATGGAACGACTCCCCAGTGACCTGGAAGCTGGGATCAATATGGCAATTGTAGAGATAAAGACAGGCCAGGTAGATAGGGCGCGCAAAAGGCTGAGGAGCCTTAGAGAGATTTATCAGGACAATACCCAGATCCCAGAGCTTCTAAGAAAGATAAATGGCTAATGGCATGGTCAGGAAGATCTGTAGATCGAGCTGCTTCACGGCTTTTGTATGTCGGGCTTTGCATAGTGGTGCTGTGGTCAGGGTCGGCGCTCATAAACTATTCATTGGTGGTCAAGCTTTACAAAGATTATCTGCTCAAGTGGGAAGTTGCTGCTGAAAGGTACAGGGACAGTGGCCTTCAATGGCCAGTATTCAATGGGGCCAACCATACTGATTACATGGGGGCTCTCGTGGGGCAAATGAGAAAAGCTGGGATCCAGGTCCCACGGTCGAATACCACTGCACCATATACTTACGTGCTTGACCACTTGTGGGGAAAGGACGAAAGAATATTCGTGCTGGTTCTTCCTGAAAAGATAATCATCTATGGCCTCAGTATCCGTACATTTGAGAAGGTGGATAGTTATGTTGATGGGGTTGTGGACATGAAAAGAGGAAAACTTGTTGGGAGAATAGGTAGAGATGGTCAAACGGTGGTAGCCATATGGGGGAGATAATGAATGCGAATATTTCATATCTAGAACACTTTCACCTCAAGTACAATCCCTTTCCGGTCGCGCCCGATACAAAGAACTTCTATATCTCTCAGACTATCGACCGGATAATCGCTGAGATTACCCATGGCATAGAGACAAGAAAGGGGTTTATGATCCTGGTGGGGGAGGTTGGGCTTGGTAAGACTACCATAGGACGCAAGATTATGAGTATGCTTGAGCAAGCGGGCATAGAAACCTCGATGATTCTTCATACCGGTTTTCAAGGGGCCGAGTTATTGAAGGAGATCAACCGGGATTTTAAGATCAGGGCAAGGGGTGGCGGACTAGGTGATCAGTTGAGAAAATTAAACGACTTTCTTCTTAAGAAAAGTGCCGAGGGGAAAAACTGCGC
>QMLZ01000376.1 GCA_003646995.1 Deltaproteobacteria bacterium
CTATGATCCCCTTGCGCGCATAGGCAATGGCCGCGGGAAATTTTACCCGCCTCGTCCCTGTGGGGCCCTGACCTTCCTGCTTGACCGACAGGCAAGCCACCACCTTGACGTCACCAAATCCCACGTCCAGGCCTATGCAGACATGCTCTTTTGCCATTAAAAACCTCCTTTCTGTCTGTGTGTCCCTGTAATCGACCTCAAGTAGACCTGAAGTCCACCTGTTGTAACCCTGAAGTCGCCCTCTACATGTGGACCTGTTGTGAACCCGTTGTGGCCCTGAACGCCACCTCAAGGGCCACTTGAGGGCACTGTTGTTAGGGCCTCTATAGTTAAATATAGAAAATGCGCTGATTTTTACCCTCGATTCGGGGAGATTTTTTCGGCAATGGTCACTCGCAAGGTGGGCTAAGTGACTTTTCTCTTAAACCACTTACGCCACTTTTGAGGCCCAAAATTGCACCCCCTATTGGTAAGCTTAATATGTTTGTTTATTTGTTATTTGTTATATTTGTTTATAGGGGCCTAATGGTAAGTTTTGGAAATCCGATTTTTGAAATTTGAGGGAGACAAAAATCCGTTGCCAAACAGAAAACTGACAAAGGCCGACAGAGACGCTGAAAGGATGCTCTGGAAAGCCAAAATATCAGGAACACGCATGACCAATGCCGAGGTCGTCCGCCGCCTGGCACGCTCAAGGGGACGGGCCAGCTACAAGGCAACCTGGGCATTGGTGCGAAGGGCACGAAGGCGAGTCAACCGCAAATACGCATTCGTGATACACACAGCTTCCCAGCTCAACCTCACCGAGGACCTCGTTGCCAAATGGGTCCGGCAGGGCTTACTGAGTCCCGACAACTGCACCGCGGTTGCCAAAATATTGCGGGATTACTCTCAACAACCATCCTCTCTGCGCTGATACGTCCCAGTCGCTTCATGAGCCTGTCTTTTGAAAACGTAAGGATTTGAGTGTTTTTTACAAATCCGAGAGAAATTCCTGAAATCTCCATATGGAATAATAGAGTTCCCTTAACAGAAAAGGAGATCACAATGACACATCTTTTGATTCATGAGCCGCCCCTTCAGGTGCTGCCAACCCTTGCCAAGGCTGTGGGCCTAAATCAGGCCATTTTTCTTCAGCAGCTACACTATTGGCTCCTAAAAGAAGGAAAGAAATATGAAGGCCTAACATGGGTCTACAATACCTTCGAGCAATGGCGGGTTCAATTTCCATTTTGGACAACTCGAACTATCCAAA
This sequence comes from Deltaproteobacteria bacterium, assembly GCA_003646995.1. Next base: position 1,256 of record QMLZ01000376.1, read on the forward strand.
ACATCGTCAAGAGATTGAGAGATTCCGGACTGATCTCTACCCGCAACTTCAATCATAGCAAGATGGACAGAACCCTTTGGTACACCATAAACTACGACAAACTCAAAGAGCTCGAATCGCGAATTCTGCATGATCATCACGAAAAATGTTCGTCATCTAGACTGCGAAAGATTTTCATAAAGGACACGAAAGTGGTTCGTGATGCACGCGAAAACCTTTCCTCATGTATTAATAAGGAAACAGAGACTACTAACAGAGATAACAAGACAGAGACTACGGCAGAGAATAGAGGTGACAACTGTCCTGGGGACAGTTGTCACAGGGTGGATATGTGTGTAACGCCTCCCTGTCCTGAGCCAGCTGAGGACCGCTCCTCTCTTTCCAACTCTGATCCTATGGTTAATATTCAATCCAGAAAATCCGGGAACCCTAGGTGTCCCCATGAAGCCATAATAGCTTTATACCATGGAATCTTGCCCATGTGCCCTAAGGTTAAGATATGGGACGAGCCTAGACGAAAGCTGTTACGGGCTCGTTGGCGCGAGTCCTGCCAGCGGCAAAGCCTTGAGTGGTGGCGCTCCTTTTTTCAGCTCGTTGGAGATTCCGATTTTCTAACGGGGCGGAGGACCGAGTTTATTGCCGATTTGGAATGGCTTGTTCGGCCTTCTAATTTTGGAAAGATACTTAATGGCAGGTATCACAACCGTGAGCACCAAACCCTGCTTTCCCATACCGGCTGGGCCACTGCTAGGGCATTGTGGGAGTGGGAGTATGAAAGAGGCAGGAAAGTGGGAGAGTAACACATGGAGAATAGTCGTCTTTTTCAAAGATTCATAACCCTTATTGCGGAGATCTTTGACAAAAAGTTCAGCAAAACCCTCATGCAGGCGTACTGGGTTGCCCTTGAAGATTACACTGACGAGCAATGTGCCAGGGCATTTGAGTATCTTCTTAAGAACTCAAAATACTTACCCAAGCCAGCCCACATCATCGAAGCCATCCACCTCACATCCCCCAATCAAGGAATTACCCCGTGTGAGGCCAGGATACAGATAGAGGAATGGCTTTACAATGGGGGACCAAAACCGCGTGATCCTTTGACCCAAGAGATCATTCGATCCTATGGCGGGTGGGAGAGGCTGGGAATGACCAGCTACCACGACTTGAAGTTTCTGCTCCGTGACATTGAGGAAAGATTTGAGGCCATTTGTGCCCGACGTGGCATCCGAAGTTACCTTCCAGAGGGTCAAAATCCCAATCAGAAATTCACGACGATATCGAATCAGGATCAGCCCAATTTTCAGTCAGACACATTCCTCTGAGTCTTCCTTCCTGGATTCGGCATTGAAAGTCTGAAACAATACCGATTCCCACGCCTGGAAAATCAAGCCAAAATGTTTTCAGAGACGTCTCAGCGGTGCAAAAACGGTGCAATGCCTTGTAACTGGCTGAAATTCCACGCTACTCATGAGTTCGAGTCTCGTCGTCCCCGCCAGTAATATCAAGGGGTTACAGACTGACTGTAACCCCTCTTTTGTTCCACTGCGTGAATTTCATCTAAAATTTTCCAGGTTTTTGAGTTCAAGCAGCCCCATGACATCTCTAGTGTCAGTGTAGTTACCTTCCACGTAAACTTCCGTTGTAGTTTGCTTGCGGTGCCTCAATACCCGCTGGACTTTCTTGAGGTTGACCTTCTGCAAGTCGTTGAGATACTTCGGCACGGCATGGCGGATATCGTGGTACCCGAACGGTTCAACCTTTGCTTCATTACAAAGTTTCTTTAATGTCTTGCGCCGCTCTGTATACGGCTTGCCATAGTATTTGCTCTTGGGATTCATATGCCAAAACGCATAAGGGCTTGCAGGGTGACGGTTCTTCCACTGCCACATCAGAGGCTTGTAAAGGTCATCGTTCATCCATAGCTTTTCATAGGTCATTTCCCCGGCCCTGTTTTTTCTTGTACCGAGTCTGACCCATCTTTCCTCGAAATTAATATCATCGGCCCATGTCCATCGCAGGACTTCACTTTTGCGCGCACCAGTGTGCCAGTAGGCCCCGATAAGCACACGGTCATGACCTTTTGCAGCAAGCATGACCTTGAGTATATCCTGGATAGGTATCAATCGTCTGGGTTTCTTTGTGTGGGGTTTCTTCTTTATGGGAGCTGTAGGGTCGTGCATTATGCCGTACATGTCCTGTA
>QMLZ01000377.1 GCA_003646995.1 Deltaproteobacteria bacterium
CCCCTTTATGGTTTCATTTTATTTGTAAAGCTGTTCTCTTTTTGTTGTCCTTCAATAGCGAGGCGAAATGGAAAATCACCTCCAGAAGCAGGAAGAAAAATCCTAAAGGTACAACAATCCTAAAAGGCCAAATCGGAAAACCCCAAGACATACTTAGCTCGCCTAACTCATAAGAGCTAACTACCAAGTGTATTCCTTTATAAGTCATGAACATACAAAAAAGCATCATCACTATGTCACTTATTATCGACATAACATATTTCTTACCATCCGAAACATTAGAAGTTACTATATCCACACATATATGCTTTCCTTCGCGAAACACAAATCCCACACCAAGCAAACCTAACCACACATCTAGATAACCACAGAGCTCGATTACATCTCCAATAGGGGACAGTTTGAGAAAGCGGAATAAAACGTCAATAAAAACATAAAAAAAACAGAAAAAGAGTATCAACGAGCCTATTACATGAAGAACTTCGCCAATCCTCTTCACAAAACTTACACATCGAGAGCCACCCCTCCTTGAAGATCCAGTCCCATCAATTGCCAGGCCAATACCGCTCTCATTCATCATGAGACCTCCAAAATAAGAGTTCCAAACCACAAACACCCAATCGTTCGCAAAGCACCGTGACTAAGTAAACCCACCTCTCTGCCCGCATCTACCATCAAAAACCCAGCTTCGAAGGGGGCCACCCTAAATGGATGGCCCCCGTTTCGTCAACTATGAAACAATCACATAAGCGTCAAAAGTTCAGCCCTCTTCCGTCTCCTGCCTTTCCCCCTTCTCCTTTGCCTTATGTAGGCAATTAAGACAAACAGGCTTATCGTCCACCCACGCCCCGTCTGGTTCCATTTCAGGAAATTTCTTGCTCAAACTCATTATGGGCTCCCCGCAAATAGAACAGAAAGCTACCGGTTTCCCACTCGCGCCGACCAGCATTCCTTCCTCCCTCCTTCCAGAAGGTTCTCACAAAACCCGTTTACTCTATGGCCAAGTCTTTTCGCCCTAAGATGGTAGTTCTATTTTGATTCAGAAGGGCAAATCAGCCCTTTTTCTCCTCCACACCGGCCGGAAGGTCTTCACGGTTCACCGGTTTGCAATACCAAACCAACGCTCCTCCGTTAGGGTGTTCCTCACACCAGACGAAAATTCCGTCTTTGCCCTCAGGCACAGGTCCACCCGCTACAAAATACTTCTTAATGGCCTTTTGGGCTTTTTCCGCCAGAAATTTCCTAATCGTCTTCTTTGCTCTTTCCGACATCTCTGTCCTCCTTTATACAAGTTTTTTACCAATCTTGCGATATTTAAAATGCCCTTCCCTTTGTGGTCTCAAGACCGTAGGAATGAAACAACTCCCTGATTTCCTCGACTTCCTCATCCGAAATCTTTTCAAGGTCGGCAAACGGAGACTCCAGGCCTAAGAATTTGTACTTCTGCTCTGCCAACTTGTGGAGAGGTTCAATGTCAATCGCTTTTATGCCCAAAGCCTTAGCAAATTCTGCTGTTTCCCTCAAGTTCCTTTCGGAGGTATTAACCCCCTTCACAAGCGGTAGAGAGATCCTCACTTCCCGTCTCTGAGCCATCAACTCCGCATTCTTAAGTATGAGCTCGTTTGAGACTCCCGTCCACCTTTTGTGCTCCTCCGGATCCATATGCTTAATGTCCAAAAGGACAAGGTCGACATATCTCAAAACCTTTTCCACTGCTTCCGGTTTAGCATACCCACTGGTATCCAAGGCGGTATGAATCCCTTTCATCTTGCATAGCCGGAAGATCTCGCTAACAAAGTCAGGTTGAGCCAAAGGTTCCCCTCCCGATATAGTCATGCCACCATCCGAAGTAGTGTAAAATATCCTATCCTCCTCCACCACGTTAACTACTTCCTCCGGCGTCATCTCCATCCCGACCTTTCTAAGCGCCCCATACTTACAGGCATCTACACACTGCATACACAGTGTACAGCGCTCCCGATCAATTCTGCCCTCCTTATCCAAGCTTATTGCCCCTTCTGGACATACCTCTGCACACTTTCCACAGCCGTGGCATTTAAGAGGAACGAACATTATCTGTGGATAAGGCTCCCATGTTTCTGGATTATCACACCATTTACACCTCAGCGGACAGCCCTTTACAAAAACCGTTGTCCTGATCCCAGGGCCATCGTGAATGGAAAATTTCTGGATATTGGCTACCAACCCCTTCATCAGCTCACCTGTGAAACACAAGAATTTTTACTCACATCACTTGACACACCACCTAACTTGACTTCCCTAAGCTCACCATCTTTTATCTTGACTTCTAAACTAGCGCCACACCAACCACACAGTTTCTCTCCGTCATAACTCCACACCCCCCACCATGTTTCCTTTTCACAATTAGGACATTTCACCCACGGCATCTTTAACCTCCCTTTTCTTTTTGTAAAAGAACTTGAGCTTGAAGTAAGAGCTGAGGGGGGCTGGCCCCCTCAGCTCTTTTGAGCCTTCCCCACTAAGCAGCGAGCTGCTGCTCGGTCCGTGCTATAATTGAATCTTGTGTCTCCTTGTCCAGTTCAACGAAATAGGCACTGTAACCGGCAACTCTAACTATCAGGTCAGAATACTTCTCTGGCTCCCTCTGAGCTGCCCTCAGTACTTCTGAATCCACCATGTTTATCTGCACATGCTGGATCCCAAGGTCATGCCAGGCCTTCATATATGACAGAAATACCCTCCTCCCCTTTTCTCCTTCGACAGTGGCAGGCGATATTCTCTGATTTAACAGGCAGCCCTTCACCCTTGTGTAATCAATTTTGGAGCAAGATTTGAGTACTGCTGTTGGACCTTTCTTGTCACACCCATAACGTGGGGAATTCCCTCCATCGGCCAAAACCTCTCCAGCCTTTCTCCCATTCGGTGTAGCTGGAGTTAGGTGACCTATTTGCCTAAAAGTGGTCAGCGCCTGGGGAAGAGGTAGCGGCCTGGCGCCCCACCTATCGGTAAACTTCAGGCCCTCTTCAATGGCAATTTCCAGAGCCTTCCTCGTCTCCATATCGGCATAGTCATCGTCATTGCCGAACTTCGGGGCGTTCAGGAAATCCTGCCTCATCTCCTCATATCCCTCCCAGTCCTTCTCCAGGGCATCCAAGAGCTGCTCCATTGTATACTTCTTGCCTTCACCGTTTCTTCCTTCAAATATCCAGTATTTCATGGCAGCAAAAGAATCCCCCGTATCCACCAATCCAGAGATGTTAAACCAGGGTACTGGAAGTTCATCATTATCCATGCAGTCCTTGCCCTTCTCGATGCAGGGCTCAAAACAGGCGGACAGGAAAGGTTGCTGGAAGTACCTTGCTTCTATCTCGTGGCAGACATTCCGCATAAGCCAGCCTATCTTCAGGCAGTAATTGTACTGCTTCCGGTAGGCTGCATATACGTCTTCCATGGACTTC
>QMLZ01000378.1 GCA_003646995.1 Deltaproteobacteria bacterium
AAGAAGGTGAAGTGGGTATAGGCTATACTCTAAAAGCATTTGTTCCTGCTGCCAGTCATATGAAACAACAGCGCTTTGCTGCTTATCTCCGAAAAGTCTTGGAGAGCTATGGTGTCGAAAATCTTAAGTCCTCGATAATTTTAGACATTTTAAGCATTTGCTGGCGAGCTCTTATGGAAGTAGAAGGTCCCAGGGCCCCATTGAAAAGAGTGGAGGTCCATCACGGCACGATCGGTTTCCAGATTCCCTGGGAGAACCTGCGCTTTGCCATTGGCGGTGAATGGTTTCATTGTCCCAGTTGCGGCCAATGGACCTCACTGGCAATAGGCCATGTATGTCCCAATTTAGGATGCCGTGGTGTTCCGAAAAAACGGGATCCAAAAGAATTTTTCGGCGAGCATTATTATTGGAGTCTTTATAGCGGTGAGAAACCACCTACTCCTTTTACGGCGCGGGAGCACACGGCCCAACTGAGTCCAGCTTTGGCCTCGGCTTATCAGACGGCCTTTGAGAGGGGAGCGCACCCAGATTATGGGCAAATAAATATCCTCAGCTGCTCTACCACATTTGAGTTGGGGGTTGACCTTGGCGACCTGGAGGCAGTCTTTTTACGGGATGTGCCTCCAACTCCGGCCAACTATCAGCAGCGGGCCGGTCGGGCTGGACGGGGAGTAGGTACTGCCGCCTTTGTAACTACCTTCACCCTAGATAGATCCCATGACGAGCACTATTTTGCTTTTCCTGAAGAAATGGTTAGAGGTTTTTTAAAAACCCCTCTTTTAAATTTGGAGAATCCTCTTATCGTCAACCGCCACCTAAATGCTGTCTTACTATCCAGTCTTGTTCGCCAGATCAACACTAATATTCAGGTGATAAGTAGTATCGAGAGCTTTTGGATAGGGTATGAACAGTGGCTTGAACAGCATGGGGCCACTGGACTACACCAACTTTATCAGGAGATCAAATCACAGATAGATTCATTGCTTCCCAACAGCTTCCCTCCCGAATATGGTCCCAACAGTCCTGACCAATTGCGCTGTGATCTCAAAAAGGCTAAAGACTATTATTTAAAAGAATTGGAGATGTACGAAAAAGCCTTTACCGAAGCCAAAACGCAACGAAATAATTTAGAGGAGAAAGGTAAGCCGACTGCACCCATTTCGCAGTATATGGATTATCTTAAATACCGCCAAAAAGACATTAGGGAAGAAGATTGGATCAGCTTTCTTTGCGGGCGGATTGTGTTGCCCGGTTATGCCTTTCCCATTTACAATGTGATTCTAGAAACAGTCGACAAGAATCTCAAATTAGAGAGGGATCTCAAGATCGCGCTTTCGGAGTATGCCCCTGGCTGTGAAATCGTGGCTAATGGATTAGTTTGGAAGAGTGAGGGGCTAAGGCTTCCCCCTAACAGGGCCTTGGATAGGCAATACTATGCTCGCTGCCCACGCTGTGGCCATGTGGAAAGACACCTGAACCAGGCCGAAGTCTTCCGGGGGGGGAGATGCAGGGTATGCGGTGACGACGGCCGGACTTCTCCACCCCGGCGTAAGTCTCTTTATCTTATCCCCGCCCATGGGTTCCGCACGGATCCTCAAAAGGGAGGTGCTAAAATCGATTTCACTAAGGGCTTGGATAGCTTGCCTTCATCTAGGGTTTACTATGTCCCCCAACAGGAGGATAACCCTGATAAGGTCATTGAACTCTCTTCTCCTCAACAGCAATGGCTCACGGTAAAGACTAACAAATCTGGAGAATTTTTTGTTTTCAATCCCGGGAAGAATGGCCAGGGCTTTCATCTCTGTAGATCTTGCGGTCGACTTTTAAGGGATAACACGACGGAACATGAAAAGTTTTTTGGCGGGAGATGTACGGGGACGGCGTTCCAGGCAGTGCGTTTGGCCCATGAATTCAAGACCAGCGTATGCCGCCTTTTATTTCACCATACTGAAAAGGACTTCACCGATAGCAGCTTTTGGCTCTCGCTTTTATATGCCTTGCTGGTGGGTATGAATGAGGCCTTAAACATCGAAGAAAAAGATATCGATGGCGTAATTAGCCCGGTCTCTTTGGGGGGCGGCTCTCCTACCCAGGAAGTTGTTATCTTTGACAACGTTCCAGGCGGGGCCGGTCACGTCGAATATTTAGCTGACGAGGATTACCTGCGGGCCACACTTAGAGCGGCCTACGGTCGGGTAAGTCGGTGCATTTGCGCTCCTGATACATCTTGCTATGGCTGTCTCAGGAGTTACCACAACCAGTTTTGTCATGATCTCTTGTCCCGCGGGCCGGTAGTTGAGTATCTTGAGCGTCTTTTAGAAGACATTGACGCAGCCCCGCAAGACGATCGACCTTACTTTGCCCCTGACAAGGCCCGTTTCCTTAATACATTGATGGCGCAGGCCGAGAAGTTGGTTCTCGTCGCTGAAACCTTGTGGGATACTGCTCCTGGTGAAATAGGGTCGTGGTCCCTCACTCTCCACCAGCTTGCCGACCGTCTCGGTACTGATTTTAACTTTTTCCTCAAAAACCTCCCTAAAGAAACCGACCTCCATCTCGGTAGTACCCTCATGCTATTAATAAATAGCAGAGCCAAGGTTTACAAGGTATCAGAAGACTCTCCTCCCTTATCTTATCATTGGTTAGTAACCTATAGAAATGGCCAAAAGATCGGCATTAAATGGGATATTGACGGTTTCCCCATTCTGGACGGCACAATTCATTCCCGCCGTTTTGTTTACAATACCTTTCAAGAAGGCCTTAGGAGAGCAGAAAAAGAATTTAGAGAATGGCGCGAACATTATACAAATGATCTAACGATCTCTGATCTGTCATGGGGAAATGTCTCGGTAATTTCCTTAGCCAAGGATGAGAGGGTCGATTACGAAACCATCTGTAAAGCATTTCGGAAACCAGGCTATGCGCAAATCATCATCCAAGATCCCTATCTCCAAAATAAACACCAATTGGATTGCCTTGCTAACTTTCTGAAGGCAGCACTATTTATGGAGGGTAATTTATCATCAGCGAATTTCATTCTCCGGACAAGGGTAGCCCGGAAAGACCAGGATCGCTATGCCTTCAGTCCCTCGCAACAGAGAAAAATGATAGAAGATCTTTTAGAAGCACTGCCGAATTTCCAGAAAGAATTAGATTTGCATCCCCCTAACGACAAGATGCACACTCGTTTTGCCTTTATGGCCTGGCAAGATGGCACCGAACTCCTTTATCTGTTGGAGAGGGGCTTCGACATATTAAAACCTGGCACTCATCATGCCAGAAGCGACACCGTAATCCTTGAACTGAGAGATATCGATCCTCAGTTGAAAACGATCTTGAAACTGCCCAGACGAACTTAAAGTTCTTTGTTTCTGGAGACATAGAGTGGCTACAGTATTTCACCTAAAATTTATACCCTTAGCA
>QMLZ01000379.1 GCA_003646995.1 Deltaproteobacteria bacterium
AGCCCTGTCTTGGCGACTCTGCCGGTGAGCACTGCATTGGTGGTTACTGTGGTTCCATGTACGATAATCACCACATTATTGAGGAAGGATGAAAGGCTTATGCCTTTTTCCTTGGCCATTTCGCCCAGGCCGGTCATTACGGCCACTGAAGGGTCATCAGGTGTGGAAAGGATTTTATAGATCTTCGGATTACCCTCCTCGTCCACCAGGAGAAAATCCGTAAAGGTACCCCCTACATCAATTCCGATTTTGAAAGACATTCTTCTTGCTCCCTAACGTTTCAGTTCAATATCCACCCCATATGGAACGTTGCATAAATTGGCGCCAAATCATTTCATAAGTCCCGGAAGAAATAGTGCGATTTGCGGAAAGATCATGACCAAAATCATGGCCGTGGCGTCACAGAGAAGAAAAGGAACTCCAGCCTTGTAGATGTCCCCCATAGTAGTCCCCTTTGGGGCAACCCCCTTCATAACGAATAGCAAGAGCCCGAAGGGTGGGGTAGTATTGGCCATTTCCATGTTGATTAACATGATTAGTGAGAACCACAGGGTATTGAAATGGAGCGCATGGACAATGGGCAGAAATATGGGAATAGCGATCATTACCATGGAAAGATTATCCATAAAGCAGCCCAAGAAGAGAAGGATAACCTGCATGCTGATCAAGATCATCATAGGGGGCAGGTCCAGACCTGTAACCAGTTGGATGAGGCCTGCACTGGCACCTGAAAAGGCCATGATCTGGCTGAAGGTCATGGAGCCTACAATGATCATAAACATCATAGAGGTGACCCGCACTGTCCCCATGATGCTTTTCCTCAAGGTTTCCCAACCCATCTTTCTATAAACTGCGGCCAAGAAAATGGTGCCTAACGCGCCCAGAGCTGCTGCCTCTGATGGGGTGGCAATACCTAAGAATATCAGCCCAATTACCAAAAAGATTATAAGACCTAGAGGCACAACATGAATAAACGTGGCACATAATTTTTCATTTAAAGACAGTTTGGGGACTTCGAATGGAGGCGCCAGGTGGGGCTGGAGCAAACATCGGATCACTACATATGCAGCGTAAAAAAAGGCGATGAGGCACCCTGGAAGGATGCCTGCGATAAGGAGCCCACCCACTGAGACCTGATTCAGTGCCGCAAGGAGGATGGCAAGGGCGCTGGGTGGAATAAGCATGGATAACCCACCACTTCCCATTACAGGGCCAATACTCATGCTTTTATGATATCCTCTTTTTTGCATATCCGGTACGAGCATTGACCCTAAAATTGCGGTGGTAGCCATGGTGGATCCGCTCATAGTGGAAAAAATGGCTCCTCCAAGGATGGCTAAGAGCGCAAGGCGTCCTGGGATCTTCCCAATCCAGTGGTCCATAACATCAATGGCCTTAAAGCCCAACTGAGAATGAAACATTACCTCTCCCATGAGCACGAAAAGAGGAACAGGAAGGAGGCTGAAAGAGGTAAGGCTCTCCATCATGTTCAATATCAATTGAACAATTCCTGCCTTGCCTCCAAGAAAGAGAAATGCCCCCAGGAGATCCACCAGCAGGAAAGAGACCGCTACTGGCATCCCCGACAGCATTAGTACCACCATAACGCCCAGTAGGAGTAAAAGCGCGAGCCACCATTCCATACTATACTTTCATCCTTTGATCAGTTCTGTTTCTCTCCAACAGTTCCGACTTCCTTGTATAACCTTAAGGCTCGCCTCGCGAATTCTACGGCAAAGACAAAACAGCCGGCAGGTATGACCATAATGACAAGAAATTCGGGTATCTTGAGGTACTTTAGAGTGGGTACACCCCTTTGGTAGAAGTCATAGGTTACATATATGCCGTAATAGGTAAGGATTAGCATAACCAATGCGCCGACTAGAGATGTAACTATGTTAATCCGATTTTGAAGCCTTGGGCTCACCCGATTCAGGATAATGTCAATTCGGATATGGCTCTCCTGTCTGAGCACATAGCCTGCTGCCAGAAAGGGGATATAAAGGAGTATATACTCACTTATTTGTAGTACCCACCCGATCGGCTTATTGAAGAAGTACCTCAAGACCACATCGATACAAACGCTCACAAGGGCAAACATCATCATAAAGCCCGCCAGCCAGGCAAAGGCTTTCAGCAAACCGTCGAAAATGCGGTCTAGGGTCGAAAACAGACTCACCTTCTTAATCCCTTAAGGAGAAAGTAACTTGCGGAGCTTAGTACCCAATTTGGGATTTTGTTTGATAACGTCCTCCCAACCCGCCTCATAAGCCAAATTCACATACCATTGAGAATCTTCGGGGGAGAATCTTATCAATTTCATACCGCGTTTTTGCATCTCCGAGAATTCCTTTTCAGCGATCTTTACCATCACTTTACTATATTTTCGCTCATTGGCGATCATGCAGTCGGTCATGAGTTTTCGGAGATGAGACGAAAGGCGTTGCCAGGTTTTGAGGTTAACAAGGGCCTCAATATTCATCTGATATATCCTGGGCTCAATAATGTAATGGCAAACGTCACACCATCCTGCTTGCACATTGCCTAGAACAGACCATGCATAGCCGTCGATGGTTCCTCTTTCAAGGGCAGTGTAGATATCTGAGCCGGGCAATGTGACTGGTACGGCGCCTAACTTCCTTACAAAGGCCTCGTAGGTAGCTGAGACACGGATTTTCTGTCCTGCCAGTTCTTGGGGCCGTTTTACTGGTTTATTGGTGAATATTTGAAACCACGGCCCAAACTCGGCCCTTCCTAGGTAATAGATATTGTGTTTTTTGAGGAGGTTGACCCTAAATTCATAGTATCCGTTTTCACGTTCCTTGATTGGATCAAGACGGGTTAGATGGGTATATGCAGCGCCGCTGACCTGCCGTCCGTAATAGGATTCACACCCAAAGATGATATCAACCACGCCGTTTCGAAGGGCCTCGAATTGTTTGAATCCCGGAATAGCCTCAGGACCGCCTGTAAAGACGATTTCCAATTCTCCCTTAGCCTTCTCGTTGACATCTTTTATGAAGGCCATCCAGGCGGTCATGTTTATGTCTCCCTTGGGAAGGAAGGTGACCATTTTCAATTTAATTGGACCAGATGCATGAACTGGCGTCACGCAAAAGACCAAAAACAACACTGCCAATAGCACAAGAACGAACCTTTTCATGTTTTGGCTCCTTTCTATTAAGGATTGAAAACCTAGCTGTCCCTCACCTTATGGAGAGGGCCGCCTTGTTGCCTAATCCCTTTTCACCTCCTTTCTTCCCCAGCTAAAAGAGGAAACTGATCATAATAGGTGCTCAGTGGGGACTACATCAAAATAGAAAATGCTGTCAGATGAAGGATTCTTTTAAAGTTCTCAACGGAACCATTTGGTACTCCTTGTCATGGGCAACTGGGATATAATGCGCTTCATGTCAGAGAG
>QMLZ01000380.1 GCA_003646995.1 Deltaproteobacteria bacterium
ATTCTGCGACCCTCTCAGCAGAGTTTGAGGGCAGCGAGATGGATGTTACAGAGGAGAACATACAGGCGAGGGTTCGTGGAAATATCTTGATGGCACTCTCGAACAAGTTTGGGTACCTCGTCCTCTCCACAGGTAACAAATCCGAGCTTGCTGTTGGATATTGTACGTTGTATGGGGATATGGCAGGCGGACTTGCTGTGATATCAGACGTACCGAAGATGGTTGTGTATGAGCTTGCAAGGTACATAAATCAGATAAACAATAGGGAGGTTATACCAGCAAATATCATCACAAAAGAACCTTCTGCTGAGCTAAGCGTTGGTCAGCGAGATAGTGATTCGCTCCCACCCTATGAGGTGCTTGATCAGATACTGGAGGCGTATATCGAGAGGCACAGGAGTAAAGAAGAGATCGTTGCAGCGGGGTTCGATGAAGACATCGTCGCTGATGTGATCTGGAAGGTGGATCACAACGAGTACAAGCGCCAGCAGGCAGCTCCTGGAATCAAGATCACAACACGTGCGTTTGGGTCAGGCAGGAGAATGCCGATAACAAACAGGTATAGAGGGTGATATAAGCTTGACGATGGATAATGAAGAGATTATTGTAGCAGCAATCCAGATGCGGGTTGGGAGGAGTTTTGAAGAGAACCTTGAAGAGGTGGAGCGAATGGTTAATGCGGCAGCAGAAAAAGGTGCAACGATAGTGGCACTCCCTGAGTACTTCTACCTGCCACAGGTGAATAATCAACCACTCGAGGAGGCTGCATCAGAGACCTTTGATCAGACGTTTAAGCTCTTGAAGGAGCTGTCTCGTGAGGAGAATATCTTAATTGAGGCGTGCTTAATCGAGAATGATTCAGGTCTGCTATTCAATACCGCGTTTCTTTTCAAAGACGGTGAGATTATAGGGCATCAGCGGAAGGTTCATGTTACGGCAAAGGAGGTTAAGCTCGGGGTTTCAAAATGGGGCGAATTCGCGATGGTAGAACTTGATCGGTTGAAGCTGGGCGTTCTTGTTTGCGCCGATGTGTTGTATCCTGAAGCCTGCCGGGTTCTTGGACTATTAGGTTGTGATATTGTATTCAATCCTGTTGTTTCCTTCTTCAACGACGTGGATGTGACAAAGGATGCACGCGACTGTCTATTTGTCTCAAGGGCGATCGATAATGACTACTTCCTGATAAAGCCGAGCGGCATCGGAAAAACGCCATGGGGGAGAAAGATCGTTGGAAGAAGCCTGATAGCATCTCCCTGGGGGATTATCGCAAGATACAAGAACGAGAACGTACCACAGGTTCTGACCGCAGCCCTTGATCTGAATCTCCTGAGACAACTAAGACGCGAGAATTACTCACTCACCGATCGGGTAAAGAATGCGTACAAACCCCTCTTTGTGTGATTCTGCGTGATCATAGGGATCGATGATACCGACTCACCTCGTGGGATGTGCACGACTTATCTTGCATCTGTACTTGTGGATGAGCTTGAGGTATATGGAAAGGTTATAAAGCCCCCGATTCTTGCAAGGTTAAATCCAACAGTCCCGTTCAAGACGCGTGGGAACGGTGCTGTTGCGATAAAGATCGAGACAGATGACATTGAGAATATAAAGCAGTATGTGATCGATCGTGTATCCGAGATGGCAGATCTTGAAGATAAAAGAACGAATCCTGGTATTGTGTTTGTAGATGACGACGTGGCATCAAGGCTTGAGTCATTCTACAGGTATGCTGTTTCTATGCTCCTATCGATCGACGATGCAGGAAAGACGATCAGAGATCTCGGGATTGATTCCTATGCTTTCAAGAATGGTAGGGGGCTTATCGGGGCACTTGCTGCAGTCGGGGCATTCTGCACCCTCACAAATTCTAACGTAGATCACACATTTGAGCTTATCGCATACCGCCCAAAGAATAGGTGGGGGAGCAAACGTCAGATCGATGAGCCTTCGGTATGGGATGCTGACGCTCTCACATATCCGCTTGTCTGGGACACAGTAGATCACACCTCAGGGGATATTATATTTGCACCACACTCCCCTGATCCAGTTTTATACGGCATACGTGGAGATACTACCGATTCGATCTTTGAAGCCTTCGGGATGATAAAATCTGAAGACTGTGAGCGATTAACACTTTTTCTCACGAATCAGGGGACAGATGCACACTATATAACGGCTTCAATCGATGAGATGATCGAGTACAGATCGTATATCCTCGATGGCGTTGTAACATCACCCCCCAGAACGATTCAGGGCGGGCATGTCTTCTTCAAACTCGATAACACCCTTGAATGTGCTGCTTTTGAGCCGACAAAGTCCTTCAGAGACGTTATACGCTCGCTGATTGTTGGTGATCGTGTGAGGGTCTTTGGTGGGTTCAAAGATGGGACGCTTAACCTTGAGAAGATTGAAATTCTCTCGCTTATCGAGGAAGTTATGCGAAATCCAGTCTGTACCTGTGGGAAGCGCATGAAATCGATGGGTAAAGGACAGGGTTTCAGGTGTAAGGCATGTGGAAACCGACAGATAGACCGTGAACGCGTTAAAATCAAACGTTTGGTTGAATGTGGGCTTTATGAGGTTGTTCCATCTGCAAGAAGGCACATAACAAGACCACTTATCCGTGAGAGGGGCGGGGGACGGAAGGTACATGTTACAAGATAACTCCCTGAATATCTAAACTTTATTTACATATTTTCAGTAGTTTTCTCTTAAAATTAACAAAAAATTATTTAAACAATGAAGTTTACTTTTATCATTGGCAGAGGCTTGTGGGGGAAATAAATGCATAAGCTTTCAAAACAGGGGACGACATTCACAAAGTTTAATCCAGTGATGGATGATATTGAACTGAAGGGTGATGACGTCAAGGATGTTCTCAACGACTACGAACGACTGAAACGGCTGGAAGAGGTCAAGACAAACTTCCTTATCGTGACAGCCCACGAACTCAGGACACCTCTTACGATCATAAAAGGTTATCTTGAGATCTTGAAGGAGAGAAATGGGGAGGATGATCGTGTAATTCGCGCGATAGATGATAACACGAATAATATGATAGCGATCGTTGATGATATCGTGACGATCGCAAATATGGATCTTGGCATGATAGAACTTAAAGTAGAATCCATATCAACGCTTGATATGCTCGATGATCTGATAGATCGGCTCGAAGAGATAAATGAGATATGGGGTGATAAGATTATACTGCCCACCGACGATCAAATACTTGAAGCAGATCGCAGATCGATTGAGAAGGTCATGACAAACCTTATCATAAACGCACTCAAGTACAACGCACCTGATAGGAAGATAGAAATCAACGTCGATTCAGATGGGCATGATTATATCTTAATATCTGTGA
Source organism: Deltaproteobacteria bacterium (assembly GCA_003646995.1). Next base: position 3,368 of record QMLZ01000380.1, read on the forward strand.
AGGACTGGGGTACAGGGATACCGGATGAGGTTAAAGAGATCATATTCGATGA
>QMLZ01000381.1 GCA_003646995.1 Deltaproteobacteria bacterium
CGTCCCGGATACTCTCCTCGGCAAACCCTATGATTCCCCCTAAGATAGCCGCATCCTCTGCATCGAAATCATCAAAGTCCATATTGCTTCTCCTTGCGCATCACACCTCCTGGCCTCTATTGCCTAACATATGAGACGTCCTCTGCCAGGAGCCGTTGTGCCCTTTTGAGTTCGGAAAAATTGTCCACCGCTCTAAGGTCGAAACTCTCTATTGTTTTTTCTAATTCCACCAGGAATTCGCTTGCTGCCACGGCCCTCCCATCCTTGAGGGCTCCCCTCTGGGAAAGGCACAGCCTCTCAAGGCACTCTACAGCATCCTTCAAGCGGTCAGCGCCTCCCCGCAAGAGCCTCTGAATGGCCGAAAGTCCTTCGCACGGTTCTCGCAGGCATGACCATGCGCAAATACAAGTGTCCCTTTCTCCAGCACTTGAAGAATCACGAACGTACTTGTCCCAGAGCTTATCCAGGGCCTTTAGGAACCGCCCCTTGTACTTTTCCATCATTTTCTCGGCTACTCGTGGGCTATCAGTTATGGTCACGGTTTGCCCTATGAAGTTCGTTCTATGTCCCCTGTATGACAGCCAGTTGAACGACCCTGAAAGCGTGACCTTGTGGTCAATGCCTATCACCTTCGAATGCTCATTCCCCAGCCAAACGACCGCAACCGATTGAACATTATCAAGCGTCTTAATCGATTGGAGCTCGGCTAGGAGCGAGGGATCCGGTAACCTCTTTTCCTTTTCCTGCCTCTCCCAGTATCCCCAACCTATTATTACCAAGACCCTCCTTCTCCCAAGCTCTTTGAGGACTTCCAATACCTCATAGTTCGTGGCCTCTCTGTTTATCCAAGGTGAAATTATCACAACATCCTGGGATGCAGATCTCAAGGCCTTCAAGAATTCCGGCCTTATCTTCCTGTCCATCAGGAGCCTAATTTCAGGGCCAGGTGACTTTTCGACCTTTCCCTTGCCTACCTGAACTGCTCCCGTTTGTTGGGCTTCCATGGGTTTTCTTGGCTTGGCCTCAGCACTATCAACTTCACGGTCAACATTGCCATGAGGAATTTCATCCTGTCCACCTCTCTCATGAAGCTGCTGAGGCATGGTCAGCATGGAACTTGGACTTGGATGGAAATCCTTGGATACCCCACCTTCTCTTTCAAACAGGTCATCAACCCCCATCCTATCCATGATAAGCTGGCATAGGCCCTCAGTCTTTATATTTATTACTTTTTCCAAGTCAGACCTAGGCTTGCCTGTCTCAAGGTCTATGGTCCTGAACGATAAAGCGGAATCTTTAAAGTTTTGCACCAAGAAAAGCCCGGTCTTTCTGTAAACTCTCCCGCCTTGCGTAACATTGGCTATCCGGACTATCTCCCCTTCCTCTTTAGGGTGATAAATTCCGGATGACGTTAACACATGTCTTAGTTTGGCCACATCACACAATTTAGATATCTTGGAGTCGCTGTAGTCTACGTAGTTTTCAGGAGGCAGGGGGAAGTCGTCCCAAGGATTATCACGCAGGAATTTTCCGTCATCTGTCATAATTTCGCCTGAAGCCAAATCAATAAAAATCCTGTAAGGCTTTACGACAAGCTGTTCTATGAGATTGCCACTCTTGTAGCTTTGCTCTCCCTCATGGGTGATAGTGAAATGGTCCTTGTCAACTGCCAGTACTAACTCCTCGCTTAGGAGTTCTTGCAATTCAGTTTCAATGAACAACTTGTCTAGTTCCAAGGCCAAAGCCAACTGTTGCACCGACGTCGGTTGGTTGTTGTTGACAGCCGCCTTCAGGATGAAATACTGGAGTATTGACAGGGAATGAGGTCGTTTAATTTGGCAATCAACGGTAAGTCTCACACAAGGCACCCCGAAGGTTTTGCCTCCCAGTACAGTGCCCCCTCCATATTGATGTTCAATTTCATCTGCATATTTTTCCAGGCCGTTTTCAATTGTTGAGTAACTTAGAAACATCTTTGATAAATCTCCCCTTTCTCCTTACGGTCTCTGCAACCTTCCTGTAAATGGATTTCGCCGCACAGTCGCGAGCCTCCCAGCAGAAAAGCGATGCACACCCTATGATTACAAGCAACTCTTTTGCCCTTGAAAACGCAACGTTTATCCTTTCAGGCTCTTTTGCAAAACCGATGTTTCTAACATCGTTATTTCTGACCATGCTTACCAGTACTATCTCCCTTTCCATGCCCTGGAACCTGTCCACCGTGCCTATACGGAAATCAAAAAGGGGATAGTTGGTAGCTTGGTCACTAAGCATCTTCTTGAGTTTCTTCGCTTGCGCGGAGTAAAAGGTTATAACCCCTACCTTTTTGATCCTGCCGTCAGAATTTTTGGCCCACGCCTCATGAAGGCGCTCCAAGACGCGCTCTGTAATCTCCAGCTCTCCCTCGTTATAGAAAGTCTTGCTTTCCTTCATCTCTCCAAATTTTCCACCTTTTGGAGTGCTGATCCATAGGAGATGATGATCCTCGGTTACGAGCTCCCCGCCGCATCCGTGTTTTAAGGCCTCATCCGGCTCAGGTATACCGCATTCTAGCGCATCTCCATAAAACTGGTTTATGGCCTCCATTATATCCGGGTGCATCCTGTACTGAATGTTCAGCATCGATTTTTGGCGCTCAGGTGCCGCTTTCCATAACCTAGCAAAAAAAGACTGCTCTAAGTGGCGGAGCTTTTCCGCTGGGGTCCCCAACCTGTTGGCAAGTTCCGTTATGGTTTCTGGGCCTATCATCGGCGGCAATTGCTTGTCGTCACCAATAAGAATAATTTTCTCTCCTGCCAGGCACGGAAGCACCAGTTCGGGTAAGGTTGCCTTGCTAATCTCGTCAACAATAACCACGTCGAAGTTAGAATGTTTTTCTCTGAAACGGGCCGAGCCAGAAATTGAACAAGTAGCTCCCACCACGTTAGCTGCTTGTATGTAAATATCTTTTAGATCAGCAATATCCTTTTCACTCGGTCTCTTTATCCTTTCCAGCCATTCCATGGCAATCGATTCGTAGGAATCCATAAACACCCGTAGTGTCGGCAGCTCAAGGCAAACATTATCAGTAGCCTTTAGAAGAGTCTTGAGGTATTCCTTATCCCTAGCCTTTTTTCCTTCCTTATCCCATTCCTCATGGATCTTCTTGATAAGATCACCGTGTTTACCCGCTGTTTCCTCCCATTGCATCTCGGACGCATCCCTTGTGTCCTCGAGCCCCGCAATCCGATCCCTGTTCTTGTTCACCTCGGCTACAAGCTCTGTTATTCCCCGGTTGATTTCGGCTATATTATTTAGGGCATCCTGCTCCGCGCTCATGGCTTTCTCAATGGTCTTGGCCAGTGCAGAAACCAGAAGGTCAAAAAGCACCCTGTATTCACGCAACCTTGCGAAAGCATCCTCTGTAGATCCA
>QMLZ01000382.1 GCA_003646995.1 Deltaproteobacteria bacterium
AACAAATGATAAAGGGCCAGCATGGAATGGGTCTTGCCGCCTCCGAAATTGGTCTGCAGCTCCACCACGGGGCTTCCGCCCTTATCTGTTAATCTCAAAAGGGCTTCCTTCAACAGGTCTTTCAACCCAATGGTTAAAAAGGTTCGCCGATAGAACTCCCTTGGCTCCCCGTATTCTGCGCTTGCCTTACCTGCCCTTACCTGTTCTAGGTCAGCGGCAAATTCGGCCTGGTGATATTGGCCGCTTGCAACATCAGGATGGGGAGTCACCACTTCACGCCATGGCTTAAGCCCAGGAGCAGGGCTTCCTTCTATGGCTACCACTGTTTTTCTTCGGACTTCGGCCCTGGCCTGCTCGGCAAAACGCACCCGCATGGTTTCCTGGGCCATCTTTTCCACTTCCTGGGCCTCTGTTGCAGACACTGATCTCAGCAGCCTTGCCATGGTGTCAAGCGCCCGGTAGGTATCGTCATAGGAAAAGGCATTCTGGTGTGCCCAGCGGTTTCTGACCTCGCGCAATTCACTCACATAGGATCGCTCTGCATGTCCCAGTGTTTTTTTGAACACGTCATTCCAGTGGTTCCACACAATCATCAGGATCAAGTAAGCATCCCACTGTACTTTTCCATCTTCCACTTTCCAGTCGCGTTCCTTTGGCACGCCCTGTTTCGCTTTATCCTGCCAATCCTCACCATAAACAGCTTCCATCTCCCGTTCAACAAAAGGACCAAGGCCCTTTCTAAGAAGGTCCAGGCCTTTTCCTATCCTCTCGCTGTTACTCATTGCCATGGAACTACCTCATTTTCTGATTAGCCTTTTCATTTCCTCAACGAACTGTGTTGCTTGTTTCAGATACTCCTCTACCTGTGCTGGCTCAAAAATTACAATGGGCATATAATCTCCCCGTTGACGACTTTCAAACACCTCATCAAAAAATTTCCCCCAATGTTGGTCGATAACTCCACCCTTAATAAGATCTTTATGTAACGCAGCACGAAGTCCTTTATGTTTCCTGAATGTCTTGTCTCTGTCCCGAAACACAGCCGTGAGGGCATAAAAGCATGCATAATAAATTCGGTTCACAGCGAAGGACAATCGTCCACTTTTATATTCATCATCTGCAGATTCAAGTGACTCATGTGCCTTTTGAAGCCAATATCTCACAAGGACCTCTTTTTGGGAATTCTCTCCGAGCTGATTACCACTCATAACGTAGCCACTCCATCTCTTTTAATCTCTTCATAAATAGGAAAGGCCCTGAACATTCCTCGTTCATACTCTAGTTCGGTTGTATCAAGGATACTGAATATAACATCATATCTCATACCTAGATCGAAGAGTGCATGGATAATCGACCGGCGTTCCCTCCAATGGATAGGTCTTGTGGTTAGTAAAAGCAGGTCGATATCAGATTCCGGGTTATCATCACCCCGGGCCTTGGAGCCAAAAAGGATCACATCCTTCACAGGGAACCTCCCTTTCAGCATTCGAGTTGCCTCGCGTATAGCCTCTTTCTCATTATCTTTGAGGATTAGGTCATCTAAGGTTCTCATTATTACCCTCCTTGCTTCTGGCTAAAACCCAAGGCTATGCGCCCCTCCAATGTTATTCATTTTCAAACATTCCGGTTTGTGTTGGTGATTTTGCCTCACCCCTGCCAGCAAGTTTGACAAGTTCTGGCCAGGCCACCACCAGGCTGTTATACGCAAGGGCCTCTTGCGCCCATTTCTTCCTGTCACAAATGGTATACAGCCTGTATGCCAGCTCTCTTGCCACATCACCCAGTGCCCCCACCTTTTTCAAAAGGTCTGCTGCCGCCTCCTCACTCCCCTTGTCCACAAGGGCACGGATCAAATATTGCGTCACCTCCCATACGGTTAATCTCTTATCCTTCACAGGATCCCTGCCTGCGCCGCGCTGGCGCCCGGCGCGGCAGGCAGGCCAGTCATCGGGCAGTTCCTCGCGGCGAAGAAGACGCACCTTGCCCGCCTTTGACACCAGGATTCCTGCCCTCTCCAAGGCATCTACAGCGGTATTCTTTGCTTTTGACAAGGTCTCGGCCATGCCATAGGGCCCTTCTCCCATGCCGTACTCTTCAAACCAGGCAAGGGCCCAGCGGGTATCAGCATCGTATTCCCCTTCCTGTTCAGTAAGGTATTCATCCAGGACCTGGTTGATGAGCGCCAGGGCAGAACGCACGGTCATGGGACTGCCGTCAGCCTCCAGAACCTTGCTGTAGCGGGAAAATATGGCCATGCCAGGGCCAATGGCAGATTGGGCCAGGTCCACAGGGGCAATGTTTCCCTCCTGCAGAGTCATCAAGGCCTTTGGAAGTTCCCGCTTCAAGGCATTGATAAAATCCCGCCGCGTGGTCATGGGGGCATCCTCTGGCCGGGGGCGGCAGGCGAGGACAATGGACGAGGCAAGGGCGTTGGTGCCAAGCCCCACGCTTCGAGCTGAACGCTCGGTTCTCATGGGCCATGTACCGGTTATTTGAAATCCGGTTTGCAAGAGCCCTTGAAGCATTGTTTCCCATCCAGTAGAAGCCAGGGCATGCTTTCCATTTCCATCTTTGACATTTGTATCACTTTCAGCCTGTTTGAAGGCGTAATACACAGCCAATGGATACTCAGGATTAGCGGCTTCCCTCATCTTTTCAAAAGCGCGCCTCAAGCCAGTTTCAAAGAATTCCTTGGCCTTCTTCTTATCGCCACCAAACCGGTACGGCGTGGCAACCAGTTCCTCGGCTTTTGGGACTAACATCGTACTGAAAAGATCTGGATATATCTTTCCTATTGAACGTCTTAGCCAGACATAAAAGAAATCTGAAAGGTCAGCATAGCCTATGTTGTCGTAATAAGGAGGATCAGTGGAAATAATGAAATCGAATGACATTGCAGATCCAGACGCAGCATCACACTGTAATGCTGATGAGCTCTTAGAGGCTGGAAGCCCTAACACAACATTAAATATCCAATCTATTGCACCTTTCCACTTGCCTGTAGCATTAGAGAATGGATTTACTTCTCCGAAATCCCACACCATAGGTAATGCTTGCCTAGTGAACGTATGGCCGATGAATTCGCCTGAAGAAGTCCAAGTGGTAAAGCTAGACCAAAAGTCGGCACTTCTGCTAATCCCACACCCCAAATACGTTGCCACGGCGTCGGCATAGGCTGTGGCGCCGGTGCCGCCTTCGTTAAGGCCGCGGGGGTCATCAGGCATTCCCGCTTTCAGTGCGTCTTTAAGTACACGCTCCCTCGCCTCTATCACCAAATCACTGAATGTGGTAAGCGCCACAAGCTGGCGGGGGGTGAAAAGGTCGGCAAATGTATTCATGCCATACAGAGGAACGCTAACCCTGCACTTACCTTGTAACTCTCCTTCAGGCTTCCATACTG
>QMLZ01000383.1 GCA_003646995.1 Deltaproteobacteria bacterium
GGCATTATCCCATACTGCATATAAAGAGCAGCTAAAAGCGGAACTCCCATAATCATACAGGTAGTCGTTATTACGGTGAAAAGATCAAAAGCAACGGTAACAAGGATACCGCAGTAAAGATAATCTCGTTTTGATCTGAAACCTGCTTTCTTATAAAGGTGCACTATTATTGCTACAATCCCAAATCCCAAACAAATAAAAGGTGTCCATGGACCAAAGCCGATATAAAGATCAGCTGTAAAGTTTGCAAGTACTCCGACAATAATCCCAAGTTTAAGACCATAGACTATCGTAACTACAAATACCCAGAAAGTCAAAAGTTCAACATTTGGTATTACTGCAAGAGATATCTTAAAAACAGCACCTAAGGCCACAAACATGGCCAACATAGCAATTCTTTTGCCGTCTAAAACTCTGTGAGAGTCCATTGGATAACGTCCCCATCATTTAGAACCTGTGCCTCAGCACCGAGAGCTGCATATTCTCCGTTTATAGTATATGTCCACCACAGATTTGCACTGGCGTCTTGCGATATTCCATTGATTGAAACTACCATTTTACCGTATTCTGTGTCTTCTGTGATCACATCTGTTTTCTTTTCCAGCAGATCCAGAACTGTCGATCCCTCTGTCATTCTTACATTTTCATAGGTATCATTTTCCTTTAAACTATGGTAATCGATTATCAACGTGACAGTTGCCTTTTCTGATTCTTGCTGATAGTAGTTATACGTTCCAGCACCAGAGAGAATGATTACTGCAAAGATAACAACTCCTATGAATAAATTTCTTTTTTCCATTTTTATCATCTATTATATTTCGATAGTTTTAAAATATAAATGTTTTTCTCAGGTGAGAAAGATAGTTATGATAATAATCCCATATCAAAAAATATTTGTAAAAACTGTTAAATAAATAAAAATTTGATTTTTTCTCAAGAATGACAAATTATTCTATCCTTCTATCCAGCATTTGCGAAGATGCGGAAAGGTGTACCAGCCTTCGAAATACCATACCTGAAAGGGTCGGCTATCGCATGTCCAATCTCCGCCTGGGTACCTGATGCAGTGATACCTTCTACATTGTGTCTACCATTGATTAAGTTCACTGTAATAGTAAGACATACAACATTTTTTGGTAGCGTGGTATGCCATAGGTGCAACTTTTCCTCCCTTGGCATAAGGATAGCCTTTTTCAGACGATATAGGCGTTAGCATTGTAACTACTAGAGAAACAATTACAAAGGCTATTATTAAACTCTTTTTTATTTTATCACCTACTTTTATATTTTTAATATCTCTCCTCTATATTTATGAGGAGCAGATCTGCTTTTTCTTTTTCTATTACAACGATTCCTGCTATCATAAATCCACTATCAGCTTTGCATATGGATTCTGCAACTTCATCTTTTTCGTCACTTCCCCATATTTTTCGCCATTTTTCTTTTCCATTTTTATCAGTTTTTATGATCATCACATTCATTTGAGTTGGTGGAAAGTGAGTTGTGAATCCTACAATAATAAATCCGTTCTTTGTATCTGTAATACATGATACGATGTCATATTCATTATCATATGTTCTGGACCATATTTTATTACCTTCTCTATCAACTTTTAAAAGCCAAAAGTCAGAATTTCTCCCATCAGAGGTATAACCTGCTATAACAAAACCATCTTCTGTCAAAAGCATTGATTTACCCCAGTTACTCGTTAATTCATTATATTTCTTTGACCACAATATGTTACCATCTTTATCCACTTTTTGAAGCCATAAATCACTTTCTGATGGATTATCTACCCATGTACTTCCTAAAAGAACATAGTCTTCCTCACTTTTTACAATATGAGATACAGATGCTTCTTTTTCTCCTCTGTAGGTCTTTGACCATTGTTCTTCTCCTGTTTTGTCTATTTTCATAAGAAAAACATAATTTTCATAGTTACCTGTAACACCCGCGAGAAACTTTACATTACCTACAATAACATAACCGTCTTCTACTGATTGAATAGATTTACCCTCAGAATAAATAGAATTTATGGAGTATGTCTTCGACCATTCTTCTTCTCCTCTCCAGCCTGTTTTTACGATCATAACACTTGCGCTTGGTGAGTCTTCATTAGTCATAGAAGTTCCAATAATTATATACCCCTCATCTGCCTTTGTGACGTCCCAAGCAATGTCATCTTTGTTGTCATATGTTCTGGACCATATTTCATTACCTTCTCTATCAAGTTTTAAAAGCCAAAAATCTCTATTATTTTCTCCAGAGTACATATATCCCGCTATAACAAAACCATCTTCTATTGAAAGTACTGAAAATCCCCCATTGGATTCTTCTTTTTCGAAAGTTTTTGTCCATCGAATCTCTTGGGTTCCAACGCACGCCCCTATAAGGGACAAACATATTATTACCACATAACACTTTAGTTTCTTATTCATATTTATCCCCTTTTCCACAAAGATGTATTATAATATAATGTTTATTCTTTAAATAGTTTTCAATTGTTTTTCGTAATCAATGTCAATCGCTTATCAATCGCCATGCAGGCTTTTCTTTGCCTTCTATTGTGAAAAATCCCATTGTACCAGGATACTCACTATCAATCTTTGTGTTTTCGTCTACAACATCCATCAGGGTAATCCAAACAACTTTTTTAATTTTGGGATTATTACCGACAAGCTCATAGACCCTCTCCACATAATTGATCTGGTCTTCTCTTGAACCTTTAAAATAAGGACCAGTTGACCATCCCGTCTCTGTAATAAAAATATCTTTATCTGTTATATCTGAAACATCCCAGTAATTTATAGGGATATCACCTGGAGATTCGTAGAGATAGCCAGGATATATCTCAAACGCCTTTAAAGGATAGCTTGTGATTGCAAAGTAAGGCACCCTATCTTCAAAAGCATCAAATAAAAACTCCTGATGATTTGCCCTCATCGGTTCGTAAGCAAATGAAGGAAAAGATTTTGTCTTGGGCGAGACTTCCTTTATCCTGTCATAGAGATCAAGAAGTTCAGAAACAAAATAATCATATCTATCTTTTCCATATAGATAGTTGATCTCATTGCTTGCAAGAAGATACTCTGGCTTGTATTTTTCTACCAGTTTCAAAACATAATTTTTATATTCTGTCATCTCCGGAATCGTATCAAATATGTTAATCTGCATAAATATTTCCATCCCATACTTTCTTGCTAATGGGACTTTAATATCATACAAAAACTCTGCATCCTCCAGAGTCATCTCACCATAGGTAACTTCCAGATGAGCTATTTTCCCTACTCTACTCGCCTTTTTAAATGCATCATCCCAATCTGTTAGATTTGCATTCGTAAATCCATGATGAGGATACACACCAATGCCCCATTCTATATCAGGCTTTTCTAC
>QMLZ01000384.1 GCA_003646995.1 Deltaproteobacteria bacterium
AGAATCTGGCCTGAGTTCCATACTATATCTTTGTCCCAGGGATTCAATTTGACTGCCTGGGAGATGTGTTTGAGTGCGGCTTCCACGTCACCCTTGTCCCATAAAATTGTAGCTAAATCATTATGCACCAAGGCGTGATTAGGGGCGAGGTTGTTGAGTTCTTTATAGATGACAAAAGCCTCATCTGCATGACTAGTTTCATAAAGGCTCTTAGCGAATTCGTAAAGAGTCTCTAAGAAGTCTTCCTTTACTAGGAAGTCAATGGAGAAATCATCCTCCCAGTTCAGGTTATGAAACAGGGAGCCTGCTGCCCGCAGAATGATGTGGATAGACCGCCCGTCCTTCAGTGCCACTTGATGTGCATCAAATAAAGTCAGGAGACGGTCGAATACGGCCTTGTCTTTTTGAGCTAGAGATTTGATGGCCGTTAACACCTCCAGGGCCTTTTCCTTATCCCCGTTCTCCCGGTAGGCCTTGAAGAGTAATAGGAATGCATCGGGGTCCTTGGGAGCTAAGGTCAGATAATGTCGTAGATATTCCGTAGCCTCCTTGTATCTTTTGGATATTATTGGAATGTGAGCCAGAATCGTGATAACCTTATTGTTATTGGGTTCACGGTGATAGGCCTGAAAGGCAATCTGCATTGCCTGATCGGTTTTACGCTCTGACATGTAATAGCGGATAAGGTTGAACTTGGCTTGAAGACTGTAAAGACTTACTTTGTCGGCCTCTTTAAAGGCACGCTCGGCCTCTTGGCCTCTGCCTATTGCCATGAGGGCTCTACCAAGAGCATTGCCGGGCTTGCAGAAATTTGGCTCAAGGTGCATGGCGCGCCGGAGGTGCTCCACAGACTGTTTCATTTGGCCTTTTTTCGCCAGCATACAACCCAGGGCCATGTGAATCTGGAAGAGATCTTCATAAGGCGATACTAATTTTTGGAAAGCCTGAACAGCCTCCTCAAACTGTCCAAGATAGTATTGAGCTATGGCTGGGGCCATAGCCCTTGCAAGCCCTGGAGAAATCTTTTTTCCTCGAACAGAATCATGATCGTTTTTGCTTACATAGCTATGGCGTTGCTCCCTTTTATAAATATAGGGCTCCACTTCCCCCAGCTTTGGTAAGGGGATGTAATCCCGTTCTGGGTCGAAAGATTTTTTTAACAGAGATTCTCGATTTAGCGCACCATAAGGTAAATTAATAGGTAGTCCCCATTTCTTTTTGAAAATTTCCCAAGCATGCAAAAGAAGATGAGAATAGTATGAATCCCCTTTTCCTTGAGGCCCTCCGGTGTGGTGCACGAAAACGTCATTGGCAATCACAGTATCATATCCAGCGATCCTTGCCCTTAGAGTGTAATCGTCATCCTCAAATCCGAATTTTCCAAAGCTTGGGTCTGGTGCGCCTATTTTTTCTACTAGGTCGCGTCGAATAAGCATACAGAAACCTACGAGCCGGAGAACGGGAGTCAATGGGTTTGTCATTTCAGCTTCTAAAGCCAGTAGTTTTGAAAATTGTTCCATCTCAAAAATTGTGCGGTAGGAACAATTTTGAACAAGCTGAGGCCCGGAGACATAATTCGAGCGTGGACCAATAATACCTATTTTCTTATCTCTCACCATGTGACTTAATAGCTTAGTTAGCCATTGCGGTGTTACTATTGTGTCATTGTCAAGTAGGACGATATAATCTCCTTTTGCTAAGGCCATTGCCTTTGCACGGCCCGGAGGACAGCCGATATTCATAGGGCTCTCAATCAATATAATATCATCCTGTGTTCTAAGGTACTGCCTTGATCCATCGGTAGATGCGTTGTCAAAGACGATTATCTCATAGGGAGTTTTTGTATGTCTTCTAATGCTGTCAATGCATTTTTTGATGTGATCTTTTCCATTGTAATTAAGAATTATGATAGAGGTAAGAATATTAGAGAAGTCTGAATCTGTTTGTGGTTCCGTTGGGACCTTCTCTTGTGTACCATACTGATCACTGTATTTTAAGATCAGCTTTATCTTTTTCTCCAGGTCGGAATATCCGGCTGCATTAGTCAGGCGAGCATACCAGACAGTTTCCCTAGCAGAAATTGATGATAGCATGAGGTCTTTCTCTAGTTCACTCAAATCGCTGTTTAGGACTATCTCTCGATATCTGGCGAAGTAGCCTTGCATCTCGTGAAAATGCTCTAATATATGCTCAGGAGTATAGTCTCTATTTGGAAAGTACATTTTAGTGAAGGTAGCCTCCGGTACGTATGCGAAAAATCCATGGAAGGCTAGGGCAAAAAGGAATAATTGATCTCCTCCAAAATTACCGTACGCGGGGATATTAACTATTGGTACCCCAATACGCTTTGCAACATTAGTTCGAATTAACCCAAAAGCTGCGTTTCCTTTTTGATGTCCCTCTTCAAACCATAGAATATTATGTAACCTTTGCAAGATTGGCAGTTTTTCTGTCAATTGAGGAAGACGGGAGCAATCAATTTCAAATTGACCACTCTCACTAACAAATCTATTTTTGGGAAAAGCTAACACCAACGACGGGTCGGACTCTAGCTTTGCCACTAACGATGAGATAAGATTATGAGACCATTCATCATCGTGACATGCCCACATAAAATATTCTCCCCGAGCTTTATCAAGAACGAACTGAAAATTCGCTCCCATCCCTATGTCCCGTTTTTGCCTAAAGTAATGTACTCTGGGATCTCTAGCAAACTCTTGGCATATTTTGGGAGTAGCATCGGTGGATGCATTATCTGAGATTACCAATTCTATATTTTCGTAATCTTGTGTTAATAATGATAAGATAGCTCTTCGAAGAAATTTTTCTCCATTGTATACAGGCAGTCCAATACTAACTAATTTATTGGTCATCTTTTTACCCCTTTGTTTAAAGCTTTAAATAGTGATGTAAATGGTGATTGGACGGGCATAGAACCTGAAGCATAACAATTAGATTAGGGAGTCCAAGCGTATAAGACGGTTTCCAGTTGCCTGGGTGAGTGGTGACGGAGAGCAAATTTGTATTGAGGAACCAAGTGTTGCAAATATTGGATAATATCAAGAAGATCATTTGGATAATGATAGACACATATCGCTAGCTTTGGTTTCCATAAGGAGATGATCCTTTTTGCTCCTTTTAACATTGATAACTCCATACCTTCAATGTCAGCCTTTATGAGGGTCACCTTTTTCGTTCTTAAAAAATCATCTAGCTTAATTGTTTTTATAGCTCCTGAATTTTTGGGTACAAGTACAGTATTAGGTAGTTCGTTTGAAGGTGCGATAGGTATCATATTAATTTCTTGGTCTGAAAGTGCCGTCTGCTCCACGCAGATGGAATCTTCAGTGAGTGCCCATTCTTGGACTAATCTTTCTTTAAGCTTTACCA
>QMLZ01000385.1 GCA_003646995.1 Deltaproteobacteria bacterium
CTTCAATGGAATCCTTCTTTTCTCCCTGATCATGGGAGACTATTTTATAGGCCATCGTGTGAGAATCGTGGCCACAGAGGGTGGGTAGTGGACGGACTCATTGTAACGGTTGTTCATAGGACCTTGGTAGCAGGGACTCCTTTGCTCCTTGGCACATTGGGAGAAATCGTTACGGAGCGGTCAGGCATCCTGAACCTTGGCGTAGAAGGGATGATGGCTGTTGGGGCGGTAAGTGCCTTTGCCACTACATTTATGACAGGTAGCATCCTGCTGGGTGTTCTTATGGCTATTGCCGCTGGCACTTTTTTATCATTGATTCATGCATTTGTCTCAGTGACTCTCAAGGCAAATCAGGTGGTCTCTGGCCTCGCGCTGGTTATGTTCGGTCTTGGCCTGAGTGGGCTGTGGGGCAAATCGTTCATAGGGACACCTCTTCCCACAAGAGTCCACGACCTCAAAATACCGCTGCTTGGAAATGTCCCATACATAGGGAAAATGTTCTTTCACCAGGATCCATTCCTTTATGTTGCCTTGCTCTTAGGTGTGGTCTTCTGGTTTGGCCTATCACACACCAGATGGGGAATTGTGATACGCTCAGTTGGAGAAAGCCCTGCTGCTTCAGAGAGCCAGGGTATAAACGTCTCTCTGGTTCAATATCTTTCAACAATGATAGGGGGCGCACTGGCAGGGCTGGCAGGGTCTCATCTGTCACTTTCCTATAGCCGAGCCTGGGCAGAGGGCATGACCGGTGGAAGGGGTTGGATCGTCATTGCGCTTACCATTTTTGCCTTGTGGAATCCCCTGCGCGCATATTTAGGGGCATTTCTCTTTGGCGGCATTTTTGTTCTTCAATATTTATTGCAACCCATTGGAATCCCTCCAAACATCCTAAGTATGCTCCCCTACCTTATTACGCTCATGGTGCTTGTTATCGCGGTTATCGGCAAAGACGCCCGCAGGCACGCTGCTCCAGCCATGCTAGGAGAGCCTTATTTTGGAGGAGAGGGGTAGAGGTCGAAGAGCACAAAAGGTCTTATGCTTGCGCTTAAATCTCCTCACAAATGCGGAAAAGCTCATAACCGCGGCAGCAAAGTGAGCTGGGGCCCATCATTGATTTAATCCCGTCTTTGTCTCAGTCATTGTTATCCGATCACCCTGCCGTATCTTTCCCCCTCTTGTCACTCTGGCAAACACGCCCTTTTTTGGCATAATGCAGGCACCAGCCCTATAGTAAATAGCACAGCGGCTGCGACAAACCTTACCTTTCTGGGTTATCTCCAATTCCACGGAATCCCCTATAATCAATTTTAGGCCCTCTGGCACCCGCGACCAATCGATCCCTCTTGTGGCAATATTTTCTCCAAAAGCTCCGTAGCTCACATCCAGGCCACGCCGCCTGGCTTGCTTAATATCCTCTAAAACCAAGAGGCTCACCTGTCTATGCCATTGCCCCGAATGAGCATCACCTTTGAGTCCGTGATTCGCCAGAACCGTGGCCTCTTCAACCGGCACCTTTGGGGTGCCCTTTCTCGTACTTACCGCAATGGATATGACTTCCATTCAATCTTCCTCCTACAACAAGCAAGCACGTCCCACCAAGTTGCCCTTACGTTGACTTGACTTTACTACCACTAAGTGGTATTTAGTGTCAATATATTATTCCGCCCCTCTCCCGAAGAGTTAAAAAGGAGGTGAAGTTTCATGGCTGTCGAGCCTTCTGAGATAAAAAGCATGGAAGATGCAAAAAAACTTGCCCTTATGATCCTTTCTTCTCTCAAGACTGATGAGATGTTTTTTAACCCTTACAGGGGCAGTCTTTTTGTGCATCCCGACGGGACAATCACCTTTATGGGAAAAGTGTTGCGCCCTGAACAGGTCTCTGATCACCTCGCCCGTCATATGTGGGAAAACCGCAAGAAACTCAACAAGGAAATACGAAAGTGGAGGCTGGTTGGCCCCCACGTTATTAACTGTGGATGTTGAATCACATTACATGCCCATCAAATGCCATATCATTTGAGCGCAATGGGCAAACAGAGCGGGAACAGATCCAAAGGCTCGTTAAGGATTACAACATTGTAAAGAAGGCAAAGAAGGCCCTAGCGGAAAGAGAGGATGAATTCAGGTTGCCCTAGACTCAGAAATAATGATATAAATTAGCCAGAATCTATAACGAAAAGGATCCTGCGGGAATTATACTGCTCCATACAGGGTGCGTTGCTACGGTAACAAACACCGAGTGGTCTCATGTTAGGCAATCTCCATGCAGGCCGTTTCCTATTCGCCCCTTCTTCAGAGCTGGGTAAATATAAAGCTGCTGTCTCTTTGCACTCACATTCAGAGAACTCAAAAGAAGGCCTAGGTTTCGTGCCTCGTTATGCCCCGCACATACCAATACTTTCCACCTTTTATCGATTGGAGCAAAGTCGGTACACCACCAAGAACGGAACAGGCTTTGACTTCCGCAGAGCATATTGGCTTCCTCCCCTTCCCCCAGAGGTTGTCGTTAAATCAGAACGGGAGCGAATAGAGACCGAGTTGCATATGCGAGCCTTGATATCGATCTCTGATCATGACCACATATCAATAGTGGAAGGCTGTGCACCTTCTGTTGAGTGGTCTATAGCCATACACGGAATCCCGCTCCACCTGGGTGTCTATAATTTGCCACCGCCCAATCTCTCTGAAATTCATGCAGAACTTGTGGCGCAAAAGAAACCAGGAGATCAGTCGAGAGTAATGGAGCTTTTGTGTTGGCTCAATGAATACAAAGGGACACTCATCGTCCTAAATCATCCCTTTGCAGACATTGGGTCCCGGGGAGTGCAGAAAGTTAAAAAAGCGGTTTTCCGTCTTCTCAAGAAAGCACAGGGGCTCATCCATGCCCTTGAAATAAACGGTTATAGACCTTGGAAGGAAAACCTGGCTGTTGCTTCCCTGGCCGATGCCCTCGATTTGGGTCTTATGGGAGGAGGAGACAGACACGGGTGCTCGCCGAATGCTATATTGAGCCTCTCAAGCTCTCAAACCCTCTCCGAGTATGCCGAGGAAGTCAGGTGTTACAAGCAAAGAGCAGTGTTGATTATGCCAGAGTATTTTGAAAATCCCGTGGCGCGAAAGCTCCAGTCTGCTGTGGATTTCTTCAGGTCTTGCCCCGAGTATTGTATCCCGCATAGACATTGGATGGATAGGGTGTATTTCAAGGCTGGGGAGGGAGTTGCAAGGCCTCTTTCCTATTACTGGAGGCGCATACCGATCTGGGTTAGATCATCCACCTGGTTTCTGCAGCTCCTAACAACAAGATGGGTATGGTTCACTATTCGCGCGCTGCTTCGTTCAGGCCCTTTGCAATAAAACCGTTAAGCCACCAAAAAGTCAA
>QMLZ01000386.1 GCA_003646995.1 Deltaproteobacteria bacterium
ATGAACCATCCACCTAATCGCTGGAAGCATATAAGGACCACAAACATCATTGAAAGGAGTTTCAAGGAGGTAAAGCGGCGTGTGAAGGTCATGGAGCAGTTTCCTACTGAGGAATCTTGCCTGCCTGTATGGGGCACGCAGACAGGTATCCGTATCCTTTTCACACTGCTTCGAGCTCAGAATGAAATCTGGGAAGGCTCGTCCGCCATAAGTCTGGCGGGCAAGCCCATCAAGGGATTCTAATTTTACATTACTTGACAAACGCTACCACTGTTTTTCCTAGGCAGAATATGGATTCGGTTTTTCATACGGGTAGCATCCCGGACTAATTTCTGCCTGTGGCGCAAAAGCTCTTTGAGCTTTCGGGTCTGCACACTGCATACATGAACCGTGTTGAGAAGATTAGATCTCAAAAATTGAGCAAGCATGTGAGAGTCAAGTTTGTCATTTTTGATTTTGGCCGATGCAAGGGCTTTTGTCTTACAAGGATTGGAAACCACCACATCCAAACCGTGGGCGGTCAGAAGATCATACAGCCAATACCAAGACGCTGTTGATTCGATCACTACCCGGCTGTTTTGCCCATGGGCTGCAAAATAGTCCAAAATATCTTCTTGGTTGTTGGGGAGATTTCGCTTTGCTATCACTTTTCCGCTTTCGTCAATGGTGGTGATAAAAGATGTTTTCTTGTGCAAATCAATTCCTGTATAATACATTTCGGCTACCTCCTTTCCTAGGTTTTCTCTTTAGCTCGATTATACCATCGAGCTCAACCGGAGGTGGCTTTTTCATATGATCAAGAGTGATATGGTTTTATTCTTTCTGAGAGTCAGGCTCACCGCGAACCTGACTTTACCATATTTAGGGAGGATGCCTTAAACTACTACGACAAATCCTTTTATTGTAAAATAAACCGGAGACGAAAGGCACTTCGGAAGTTACGTCAGAAGTTAGGGAGGTGAATCCAACAATGTCTTCACAAATACCAGCGAGAGACACCAGGCCAAAAGGTGAAACCATCAAAGGATGGATTCAGCTATCCCGACTCCCATTCCATCTGGTTGGAGTGTTCCCATTTGTTCTAGGTACGATATTAGCCTGGCACACATACCAAATATTCAATTGGCCTGTCTTTATCTGGAGCACAATAGCCGTGGTGTTAATCATGCTTTCCGCGTATTATGGTGGTGAATATCACGACCTCAAAGGCGACAGACTGTCTGCCAAAATGGAGAGAAACGCATTCTCCGGCGGCAGTCAGGCTTTAGTAAAGAACTTACTACCGTACAAACAGGCTAAAATTGCCAGTTACATAGCGATAGCCCTAGCCGGAGTGATCGGGCTTATCCTTCAATTCTATTATAAAACTGGCCCTTGGACAATCCCCCTAGGACTTATTGGCATGATTGCCGGCTTCTTCTATTCCACGCCACCGCTACGTTGGGTGAAAAGAGGCATTGGAGAATTGCTTATAGGGTTCTGCTACGGATGGCTTCCCGTGGCTACTGCCTTCTATCTGCAAGCTGGCACGATAGACAATATCGTGCACTGGATTTCCATCCCCATTGCTTGCACCATCTTCAATGTCATTCTCATAAACGAATTTCCGGACTATCCCGCTGATTTGATCGAGGAGAAGAGAAATCTAGTGGTAAGAGTGGGGAAAAACACCGCCGCTTTTCTCTACATAGCGGTGACGGTTATCGCCTGGATTGCATTCGGATTTGCAGTGAGCCAGGGATTGCCTGCGGTTACATTTGTCTTCTATCTGCCGGTTTTCTTAATTGGTTTGATAGCGGTCGTTTTGATGTCCAAAAAGAACTATCTCGATAGAAAACGGCTGGAGTTGATTTGCGGACTCACTATAGTTGTCAATCTGGGTAGTTCACTGGCTTATACTTTGGCTATCTGGCTGGGAGGTGTTTAACTAAGATGCAAAAACCGTCATTTTTTAACTGGCCACTGAAATCAATATTTTGGCCTCCGAGTTTAATCGCGAAACAATTGACAAGCGTGCTCTATTTCAAGAATTTGGTCGGGTGGAATAAGTTCCCCAACTGGCTCGTCAAGCACAGTTTTAAGTCCCTGCCTGTGGCTGCTGGCTCCATCGGTATGGGTTGCATTGGCTTTCCAGCGCATCCAGCTTGGGAGGTGACGGTCGCTTGTAATCTGCGTTGTATCCATTGCCACGTTTCGAGCAGCAAACTGGCCAAGGATGAGCTGACAACCGATGAGGCTAAGAGATTCATTGACGACCTTGCCGGGGTAGATGAGTTCCGAATGCTTGTCTATACTGGCGGCGAACCACTAGTGCGCCCTGACCTGCTCGAATTATTACATCATTCAAAAAGAGCTGGGCTGACTAATGTTATAGCCACCAACGGCACACTGATAACGGAAGAGGTTGCCTTCAAGCTCCGAGAGGCTGGAGTCGTTGGTGCAGCAGTCAGTCTCGATTCCTCACAGAGCGTGATTCACAATTACATCCGCAAAAGCGATAATGCATTTGAGCTGGCCAGACGAGGCATACATGCACTGAAAAAGGCAGGTATTCTCTTGCAGATAAACGTTACGGCTATGAGTTACAATTTCTTCAGTCTTGATGAATTGATAGAGCTGGGCGATGGAGAGGGATCGGGGATTATGCTAATGTATCAATTGGTGCCGGTCGGCCGAGGAAGCGCTATTGAAGAAGCCACCCTCAAAGTAAACGAAAACGAAAGGTTGCTTAAATTTTTGGCCCACAAGCAGAAAAATGTCTCCACTATTATAGAACCAGTGGCTGGCCCGCAATACTGGCCTTATTTAATGGAGCAACGTGGCAAATCCAATGGCACTTGGCTCAAGTTAGCTAAGCATGTGTTCCACGGTTGTGCTGCAGGCCGAGGGTTTGTTTATATCAAAGCCAACGGCTATGTCTGGCCATGTCCCTTTGTAGCTATAAACGCCGGTAACGTTAAAGAGACATCTTTTAAGAAGATATGGCAACAGAGCGAGGTATTTGTCAATTTAAGAAACCGTGAGGATACACTGAAGGGGAGGTGTGGGGAATGCAAGTATCGAACGATATGCGGTGGGTGCCGGGGACGTGCATTAGCCTATCATGGGGATTACCTGGCCGAAGATCCCTCATGTTTTCTACATTCCGATCACAGCTAGATGTCGACCGACGACTGTTTCAGGTAACATATAAAAAAATGTGGGTATGCACTTTACTCAATTATCTACCATATGTCGTGCTTGGCCACCTATTATCATTTTACTGAAATTCGACAGTTGAGCGCCCATGTTGAAAGTTGGCCCTAGTAATTTCGATAGGTTACAGGATATTTTTCTCTATTTTGTCCAAA
>QMLZ01000387.1 GCA_003646995.1 Deltaproteobacteria bacterium
AGGCTCCACTTCCTGCGGCCGCTCATCGGCTATGGCCCAGAGTCCATGTGGGTGGCCTATAACCGCTTTTATCCCCCCGATTTGGCCCACGTTGAGGCCCGCAACGCCTCGCCGGACCGTTCGCACAACGAGACTTTCGACGCGCTGGTGATTACCGGGCTGCTCGGCTTCCTGGTGGAGATGTTTCTTTTTGCCAGCGTGTTCTACCACGGCTTCCGCTGGCTAGGCCTGATCGGCGACGCGCTGCAACGGAACATCTTCATTGGGCTGTGGATCGGGGGCGGGATTTTTGGCGCGGCCTTCTTCGGGCTGTGGAGAGGGGCAGAATTCATCGGCGTGGGTCTGCCCTTCGGGATCGCGCTGGGCCTGGGAGCCTACCTCACCGTCCACGCCATTTTCTTCTATCATCGAGGGGGAGAACGCATCGGCGGGGTGTACGAGACCCTGCTCATCGCCCTGGTCGCGGCGATGATGGCCCATTTCGTGGAGATTCATTTTGGAATCGCCATCGCCGCCACGCGCATTCACTTCTGGGTCTACGCTGGGCTGATGGTGACCATCGCTTACGTGCTCAGGCCGGAGCGAATGGCGGCAGCGGAGGCGGTCTCAGAGAAGCCACAGAAACAACGTAAGACACGACGTAAGAAACGACGCAAGAAGCGTACCCAGCCAGCTCCACCAGCTCGCCTTCCTGGGACGGAACACTGGCTGCGGCCGGTGATGAGCTACGCTTTGCCACTGGCCATCATCCTGGCCACTATGGGTTACGATTTCACCACCAACCAACAGGGCCTTTCCAGTGCGGCGAGCATCATCGGGACGTCGTTGACCACTCGCCTGCGGGCCGGCCAGCCCGTCCGCTCGCCGGCTATGTTATTCCTCTTCTTGATCACTATCGCCCTGAGCACGGCCATCGTGGTCGCTGAACTGAGCAAGCAGGGGGTCTTTGCCCGTGCCCGTGAAGGAGCGTCGTGGTGGAAAGCGACGCTGGTGACGGTGTCGCTGGCAGTTGGCTTGTGGTTAGTTGTGGCTTTCAGCCTTGCCTCGCGGCTGGCAGCGGTCCCCGGCCAGACCCAACTGATGCAACTCGCCAGGGTGGTGACCGGCATCCTGCCCCTTTATTACGTACTACTGCTGATCCTGCTGTTGGCACTGGCGGCCGCGCTGACGCGACGCGCGACGGCGGACAGTCCTTTCGCCCGGCCGGGTAACTGGTGGATTTATCCCCTGCTGACAGTGCTCACCGTCTACTTAATCGTCGCCACCAACCTCAACGTGATCGTCGCCGACATCTATTTCAAGCAGGCGGAGCCGTATCACAACAAGCGGATGTGGGATGCGAGCATCATCCTCCACCAGCAGGCAATCAAGCTGACCCCCAAAGAAGACTACTATTACCTCTTCCTGGGTGCAGCTTTTCTGGAGAAAGCTAAAAGTGTGCCGGTGTACCAGAGCGTGTGGCCTTATCCGCTGAACGTGGAAAAGGTGATAAACCTGGCCCCCCACGAGATTGTCCAACTGGGCAAAAGCGACCTGCTGGAGTGCAGCCGCCTGGTGCTGGAGCGGGCGCGACAGATCAACCCGCTCAACACCGACCACTCCGCCAACCTGGGCCGCCTGTACCGCACCTGGGCGGAGTTGGCGCCCGATCCCCAGCAGCGGGCGGAGAAGATTCAGACTGCGCTCAAATACTACGAACAGGCCACCTCACTCAGCCCACATAACGCCCAACTTTGGGATGAGTGGGGGCTGGTCTATTTCGTCGTCGGGGACTACGAGGCGGCCATCGAGAAATACCAACACTCCTTGACCCTGGACACCGAGTTCCCGCAGACCTACCTCTCGCTGGGTGACGCTTACATGGCCACCAAGCAACTCGATTTGGCGGCAGATGCCTATGAGAAGGCGCTGGCCTTGCAGCCCAACATTGTCCAGGCACACTCGGTGCTGGGCTACATCTACGCTCAGCAAGGGCGGATTGAGGACGCCATCCGTGAGAATCTAGCCGTGGTAGAGCTTTCTCCCCAGGACTACAATGCGCACAAGAACCTGGCGCTGTTTTACCAGCAGCAAGGCCGCCTGGACGAGGCTCTGGCCGAGGCACAGGTGGCGCTTAGCCTGGCCCCGGAATCCGAGAAGCAGGGCGTGCAGAACTTCATCGCCCAGTTGATGTCCACAGGCGAGTTCGGCGAAGAGGAAGCCCTAATCGAGAGCTATCTTTCGGAGGGGCAGATTTACCTCAGTCAGAGCCAGTGGGACCTGGCCGAGCAGGCGTTCCTCAAAGTGCTGGCCCTCAATCCCAATCACGTGGTGGCTCACAGTGCGCTGGCCTATGCCTACGCCATGCAAGGTCGCACCGAGGAGGCCATCGCCGAGAACCAGGCAGTACTCGACCTGGTGCCCAACGACTACAACAGCCACAAGAACCTGTCCATTCTCTACCAGTCGGTCAAGCGATACGACGAGGCCCTGCAAGAAGCTCAGACCGCCCTGAACCTGGCCCCGGAGGCGGACAAACCGGCCTTGCAGGCATTCATCACTCAACTGGAACAGCAGCGGAAAGGAGCGACCGGTGGGTAACGGTGGCAGTATTTACATGCTCGTTTTCGGCTGTGCCCTGGTGTTCGCCATCGGTGCGACGCCGGTGATGCGCCGCGCCGCGCCGTGGTTAGGGGTAATGGATCAGCCCAGCGGCCGCAAGGTGCACCGGCGGCCCATGCCTCGCCTGGGCGGGGCAGCCATCTACGGCGCCTTCATCCTGGCCCTGCTGTTGCTGGGAACACGCTATAACATACACGAGCTGGTCAGCATCCTCCTCGGCGCCACCCTGGTCTCATTCTTCGGATTGTGGGATGACCGCTGGGGATTGCGCCCGCTGCTTAAATTGGCCGGACAGATACTCGCTGCGCTGGTGCTCGTCTACTCCGGCGTGCGGGTGGGCGTTTTTCCCTGGCCGGCTTTGAACGTGGGAGTGACCGTCTTCTGGGTGGTGGGCATCACCAACGCGATGAATCTCATGGACAACATGGACGGGCTGGCCGGCGGCGTGGGGGGCATCGCCGCCGCATTTTTCGTGCTGTTGGCAGCGATGAACGGGCAGTACCTGGTAGGTGCGCTGGCTGCGGCTCTGCTGGGGGCTTGCCTGGGATTCCTGCTTTACAACTTCAATCCGGCCAGCATCTTCATGGGCGATACCGGCGCATTGTTCCTGGGCTTCATGCTGGCCGCGGTAGGCATCAAGCTGCGTTTCCCGGCCAACGTGGACATCGTCACCTGGATGGTGCCGGTGATGACGCTGGCCCTGCCCATCTTCGATACCACGCTGGTGGTGGTCTCCCGCCTGC
>QMLZ01000388.1 GCA_003646995.1 Deltaproteobacteria bacterium
GGCCTGGAGTCTTGGGGCCAAAAAATCTTAAACCGTACGTGCCACCATCCCTTGGTTGGGAATGTTGGAGTGGCTTGAGAAGCAGTTGGGGTTGGTACGTTGGGCTTGGCACATGAACACAACGAGATTATGATCGCAAAAGCCAGGAATCGACGTATCATAAGGAGATCCTCTGTCATTAAGATTAGAATTTTACAATATATTATCCTCATCCACTAAGTCAACCGATTGAATGATAACTAGATTTGGTTGGTTGCATATTTGGCTATTTCTCTGTAAAAGATGCCCAAGGTTAATCAAATGTGATGAAAAAGGCTAAAAGCGATGGGCTCGGTATTTCTTGTTGCTTACAATCTAGCTTGGTCCGTGGCACTACCCTTTCTTGCCTGTTCCTCTAGATTGAGGCAGGGATGGGGGCAAAGGGTATTCCCTTCCGGATTTCGCCGGAGAGCTGATCTTTGGATCCAGGCATCTTCAGCGGGCGAGGCGTACCTGGCTACCCAGCTGATTGAGAGCTGTCCTGAACTGAATAAGAAACGGGTTGTTATTACGTGTTCAACTACTCAGGGCCTTGAGGTCCTAAATAAGACACTGAGACCGCAAGGGGGGCAACTGAAAGGCAATCAGGTGGAATTGGGTTATTTCCCTTTTGATATGCCCTTTATTATGGGCAAGGCCCTTGAGAATATTACTCCAAAGGCCGTGGTCATCCTGGAAACAGAACTTTGGCCCGGGCTCCTGGGCCAGTGCAAGAAGCAAGATATTCCTGTGCTCTTGATCAACGGACGGCTGTCCGAGAGAAGTTATAGGCGGTATATGGGCTTTGTGAGCCTTTGGCGAAGATATGCCCCAAGTAAGATCCTGGCAGTTTCAGAGCAAGATGCCCAAAGATTCAAGAACCTCTATCCACAGGTTTTCGTGGATGTGATGAAGAACATGAAATTCGATCGAATTTCTTTCAAAAGTCGACAGGCACATAAAATTAAGCCGAAGTTTTTGGAAGGGGTAGCAACGAGAACCTTCGTGGTACTGGCTTCCATTCGGAAAGAGGAGGAAGCTGATATATTGGAGGCTATAAGGGGACTGTACCTTAAGACCCCAGATGTGGTTATAGGCCTTTTTCCAAGGCATATGCATCGCGTGAAGGCATGGGTGAAACTTTTGAAATCTGAGGGGATCGGATTTGTTCTACGCTCACAAACAAGCAGCCTTGATCATCCCGGTATGGTCATTTTGTGGGATGTCTTTGGCGAACTTGCTGATATCTATGGTGTTGCCACAGCAGTGTTTGTGGGTGGGACGTTGCGGCCTTGCGGGGGCCAAAATTTCCTGGAGCCCCTTGGAAGCGGCCTCGTTCCTTGCATTGGTCCTTATTGGGATAATTTCGCATGGGTTGGAAAGGAAATTATCAGAAGCGGTTTGGTGACAGAGGTAAGAGACGTCCGGGAATTGGTTGATGCGCTGATGAATGAGATGCAACGGAAAAGAGATAGGGAAGAGGTGGTGAGGAAAGCAGCCAAATACATAGGTGAGAGGCAAGGGGGGACCGAGCGGGCTTGTAAGGAAATTTTGGGACTTTTGGCTGCTGGCACTACTCGAGCAACTCCCGTGAAAGGAGCTTCTTGACCTTGTGGGGATCTGCCTTTCCTCTGGTCTTTCGCATAACTTGACCAATAAGAAAGTTAAGTGGCTGGGTTTGCCCTGATTTAATCTTGTTGACAGCGCCGGGATTTTCCGAGATCACCTGGCTTACCAGGTCCATTAGGGTATCATCTTGTTGGATAGGCTTCAGGTCCTTCTCCTCTATTATAGCCTCAGGGGGCTTGCCACTACTAAGCATCTCGTCGAGGACCATTCGAGCAATTGCCTCGGTGATGTCACCACCGGATACCATTTTTACCAATTTTCCGAAATTTTCAGGTGTTATCGGACAGGCCCTGATATCAAGGGAGTTTTCATTGAGAACCCTAAAAAGATCTTTTGTTATCCAAAAAGCCAATTTCTTGGGGTCTTGGCAGTATCGAGAACTCTGTTCAAAGAAATCCGATACTTCTTTCTGTTTGGTCAAGACCAAGGCCTCACTGCGGGTTAGGGAATATTGTCTTATCAGCCGTTCTGCCCTGAACTGGGGCAGTTCAGGCATCTCGGCTTTTACTTTCTCGATGAACCCCTCGGTGATGTTCAGCTCAACTAGATCTGGTTCAGGAAAGTACCGATAATCTGGTGCATCCTCCTTGCTCCGCATCGGTATGGTCACACCTTTGTCTTCGTCATATAACCTGGTTTCCTGTACCAGAGCGCCCCCTGACTCAATTACTTCCATTTGGCGTTTGATTTCATAATTTAGGGCATCCATTATTGCCCGAAATGAAGCCATGTTTTTTATTTCTGACCTTTCAAGAAATCCATCGTGGCCTTCCGGCCTGATAGATACATTTACGTCACATCGGAACTGACCCTCTTCAATGACACACTGGCTGGCACCAATATATTGAAGTGTTTGCCTTATGCCTTCCAAGTATCTTTTTGCCTCGGTGATAGATCTTATGGGGTTTCTGGTGTGATCTGCCACGATTTCAATGAGTGGAACCCCGGCCCGGTTGTAATCCACGAGGCTATAAGTTGACTCGTCAAAAGACTTGGTGGAGTGGACGAGTTTTCCTGCATCTTCTTCAAGATGAATTCGCTTTATACCCACAGGGTAAGGTTGACCGTCATCCCCCTCTATTTCAAAGTATCCGTCTTCGCACAGTGGGAGCTCGTATTGGGAGATTTGGTAGCCTTTTGGCAGGTCAGGGTAGAAGTAATTTTTTCTTGCAAACCTCGCGTGTTCGTTTATTCGACAATTGAACGCCAGGCCGGCCTTTACACAAAATTCTACTGCTCTTTGATTTAACACAGGTAAAGTGCCCGGATGTCCAGTGCAAACAGGGCAAACATGGGTATTGGGTTCCGCCCCAGGTTTGGTGGGACAATGGCAAAAGAGCTTGCTTTCGGTGTCCAGCTCCGCGTGTATTTCAAAACATATGATGATATCGTACTTCATTCCCTGTTCATTTACCTTGTAATACTGGTTCTCGGTCGCAAGCTAATTCTCGCCCACACCTTATGACTTATGTCAGGTCCCGAGCCTTTGCCCGTTCATACGCATATGCTACTTGCAGTACTGTCTCCTCATCAAAGTCCTTTCCTATTATCTGCATTCCAACTGGCAAGGAGTCCACAGTGCCGCACGGGACGCTAATTCCCGGAAGACCCGTGAGATTTAACGAGACTGTGTAAATATCCACCAGGTACATTTGTAATGGATCTCCCACC
>QMLZ01000389.1 GCA_003646995.1 Deltaproteobacteria bacterium
GTGACCACCGCTGAGGTGAGGGAGAAGGCCATTGAGGCGATAAAGGAGGAATTGAAGGAGCGGATAGCTTATTTTAGGGAACGGGGCAGGCTCCTGGAGGCGCAAAGGATCGAAGAGCGAACCTGCTTTGACCTCGAGATGATGATGGAAATGGGCTATTGCCATGGAATAGAAAACTACTCACGGCATCTTACAGGCAGGGCTCCGGGAGAGCCACCTCCAACCCTCCTGGACTATTTTCCAAAGGACTTTCTTACCATCATAGATGAAAGCCACATAACCATACCCCAGCTAAACGGGATGTTTCGGGGGGACCGCTCCCGCAAAGAGACTTTGGTGGAATTCGGTTTTAGGCTCCCTTCTGCTTTGGACAACAGGCCCCTGACATTCGAGGAGTTCGAAGAAAGGGTGAATCAGGTCATTTATGTTTCCGCTACGCCCGGCCCCTATGAACTGAGTAAGGCCGAGAGAGTAACCGAGCAGATCATTAGGCCCACGGGCCTCGTGGATCCGGAGATCATAGTAAGGCCTGCGAAAAATCAGGTAGATGACCTCTTAGGATGGATTAGGGACAGGATTCAGAAGAACGAAAGGGTTCTCGTGACGACCCTTACCAAGAACATGGCCGAAGACCTGACAGAATATTATTCGGAATTAGGTATCCGTGTTAGGTACATGCACTCTGACATTAAGACCATCGAGAGGATGGCAATAATTCGGGACCTGAGGCTGGGGGAGTTTGATGTATTGATCGGCATAAATCTTCTACGCGAAGGACTTGATCTGCCCGAGGTATCGCTTGTGGCCATTTTGGATGCGGATAAGGAAGGTTTTCTAAGGTCAGAGCGATCTTTGATACAAACCTGTGGAAGGGCTGCCAGAAATGTTAATGGCACAGTTTTGATATACGCCGATCATATAACCGAGTCCATCCGCCGTGCCATTGAGGAAAGTAACCGTCGGCGCCGCATTCAATTGGAGTATAACCGCGAACACGGCATCACCCCTGCCACAGTGCAAAAGAACATCGGGAATATACTTGAATCGGTTTACGAGGCGGACTATGTGCCTATCCCGGAGGTGAGGGAAGAAGAGATTGAATATGGCTCCCCTGAAGAGTTGGATGTCTATATCAAGAAACTTACTGTAAGGATGAAGGAAGCGGCCGCAAGACTTGACTTTGAAGAGGCTGCGAGGCTGAGGGATAGGATCAAAGAGCTTGAAGAAAGGGAGATGAGGCTCTTGTCCTTTGGATAGTGGATCAGAAGGGGCACGGAGAAACATCATGAGCGATAAAAGCAACGAGTTAAAGCCTTCAAAGGAAGTTCGGAAGGTTTTTGAATGCTTTGAAAGCCTCCGAGAGGCCAAAGATGTTGAGGAGGTCTTCGGCAAGCTGCGGGACAGGTACGAGGAGCTTGATCGCAAAGGAAAGGAGGCCTTATTTTTCCTACTTAACAATAGATTGGAAATCGGCAAGGATGAGCTTCTTCCTGTCTTGAATGAGATTATTGAGGCCGCGGAAGATAGTGCCCTTTGGCCCGTTCACTTACAAAGGTTGAGGTCGAAGCTGAGATCTCCCAGGCTTGCAATTTTTCAGCGTATTACAAAAAACCCGGGGGGCATCCGGTTCTTGCTGGATTTTAGGGGGGATCTCATTAACTCCAGAAGGTCCACGGATTTAGACTTTGCCGCCCTTGATGCAGATTTGGCTTTTTTGCTGGAAATGTTGTTCCAAGAGGGCTTCCTGTTTCTCGAAGAGATCACCCTTGACTCTCCTTACAGCCAGATTGAGATCATTAAGAACAGGGACATGGTGCATCCCATGACGACCCTTGAGGAAATGGGGAAGCGGCTCGGAAAGGACCGCCGCTGCTTTGCTTTGTATCATCGTCTCCTGCCCCTAGAACCGATTGTCTTTATTGAGGTGGCGCTTACCCAGGGACTGGTGAGAAATATATCGGATATTGTTGGCCCGAGCCAGAGAGAGGTCAAACAAAAAGATCTGGATACAGCAATATTTTACTCCATAAACAACACCCAGAACGGGCTGGCGGGCCTTGGCATGGGCAAAATGCTCATAGTGAGGGTCGTAGACTTTTTGCGGTCTGAAAATGAAAGGATCAAGACCTTTGCCACCCTAAGCCCAATACCTGGGTTCTGGGACCGTTATCTCCGCCCGATCCTTGATGGCGACGATGAGCCGTTTCTACTGAAAAGAGAAGATGTGCCGGGTTTTTTTTCCAAAAAGGCGCGGGGAAAGATACTCCATTTTGCCGGATCTTCGGAAGATAGTATTGAAGGCTTTTGCAAGGCCCTTCGCCAGGTACTTTCAGGAACAGAATGGGTTAATGAACCCGAGCTCACCAAATATCTGAAGGGTCCCTTGGTCAAGATAGCTTACCACTATATTGCCAAGGAGAAGAATCTGAAGGGCAAGCCTTTGAATCCTGTTGCTGGTTTTCACATGGGCAATGGAGCCACAGTTACGGAAAAGTGTGTAAATTTTCTTGCCAACACTTCGGCCAAGGGACTAAAGGAGTCTTGCGGTATAATGGTCAATTATATCTATACCGCTGGCTGGATAACACAGATCAGGCGCAGTTTCAGATGGCTGGAGCGCCTGGAAATAAAAGGCTTTTTTGGAAGATAGGGCCCAACGTCTAAACCCGTTTTGCCTTGACAACTTTTTTCGGGTTTCGTTATAGTTACTTTGTAGCTAAATAGTAGCCATATTTGGCCGCAGTGAGATGTTTAACGTGTATTAAAGGAGTCTCGGCATGGAAAAGATACTCGGGGAAATAGCGGAGATAGTGGGCTCTGAGAATGTGTTCAGCGATGAAGTAGAGTGTCTGGCCTGTTCAAGGGACATGTCGGTTCATCAGGGCATACCAGATGCATTGGTATTTGCCAAGACAACGGAGCAGGTCTCGGCAATCATGAAGATAGCCCACCGTGAGAAGATCCCCGTAACCCCAAGGGGCAGCGGCACAAGTGTAACAGGAGCTGTGTTGCCTGTTCGAGGTGGAATACTTCTGGACTTGCACCAGATGAACAATATTCTCGAGATAAACAAGAAAGACTTTTACGCCAGAGTGGAGCCCGGTGTAATCTGTATGCAGCTCAATGCCACCTTGGCAAAGGATGGTCTAATGTTTCCCCCTAACCCCGGAAGTGAGGCAATCGCCAGCATTGGTGGCATGGTCTCAACCAATGCCAGCGGCCACAGGGCTGTCAAGTATGGCACTACCCGGGATTACATAAAGGGCTTAACCGTAGTGCTTGCCGACGGCACGATAATCCATACCGGTACCACTGCA
>QMLZ01000390.1 GCA_003646995.1 Deltaproteobacteria bacterium
AATACCTTGGTAAAATTAAATCTCTGTCTCGTGAGAAAATTTCTAGTGACTATGAATTCTCTATGGAGGATATGGGCATGAGCTATCTCGAAGATATAAAGAGCGCTATTGTTGAGGGAAGACATGCTGAAATTGAGGAGATGGTCTCCAAGTTGATTAAGCAAGGCGTGGATCTTAACGAGCTAATAAACCAGGGCATGATAGCCGCAATGGATGTTGTGGGAGAGAGATTTGCCAGCGGGCAAATTTTTGTCCCTGAAATGCTCGTATCGGCCTTGACCATGAAGAAGGGATTGGCCTTAATTAAACCGCTGTTAAAAGCAGAAGATAGTGAATCAAAAGGAACTATTGTCATGTGCACCGTGAAGGGCGATATTCATGACATTGGCAAGAACTTGGTCATCATGATGCTTGAGGGAGCCGGATTTAGGGTCGTAGATCTTGGAGTCGACCTTTCAGTCCAGCAACTTGTCGAACGGGTAAACCAAATCAAGCCGGACATAATCGGGCTGTCTGCATTGCTTACCACAACTATGCCGGAGATGAAAAAGGTTATTGAAGCGTTAGAGGCACAAGGCCTTAGGGACTCCATAAAGGTCATGGTGGGTGGTGCCCCTGTTGACCAAAAATTTGCCGAAGCGATCGGTGCAGATGGGTATGGAGCGGATGCGGCTCAGGCGGTTAAACTTGCCCGTTCTTTCTTGTAAGTAAGCGATTCAGGCCCCTTCGCCCCTAGGTTCAGGTGCACTCAAGAGGAGCTTCAGCTCTAAGCAAGCGTTCGGTTCACCATATAAAAGCCATGAGGGGGAATTCGGCGGAATCGTGCTCCCAGCGGAGGGTTCCTGCTGTGGCATGGTGCCGGAGGAGGGAGTCGAACCCTCACGGGCGCAAGGCCCACTGGATTTTGAGTCCAGCGCGTCTACCAGTTTCACCACTCCGGCACGCATAATCTTGATTTTTTATTATACGTTCCTTGAGTTCTACGTGTCAATAGATATTGACAAGGGCAAGGGCCGCTGATAATATGAAATTTTAAAGGGGCTGTAGCTCAGATGGGAGAGCGCGTGACTGGCAGTCACGAGGTCGGCGGTTCGATCCCGCTCAGCTCCACCAGGAAAATAAAGGCCAACCCTTGTTGTCGGGTTGGCCTTTTGTTTGAAGACCATACTCATTCCATTAGCCCGCTCTTACTGTTGTAGCGGGCTGAGAAGACAGCGGCTTTACCCGAAAAAACATTGCAATGGGTAAGCACATATTCTGCCACATCCTTCCTTTGTTCCTCGGATAGGCTGTTGAATCCGTCCACGAATGATTCTTCGTTTTTGATCTCAGAGAGGGTATTCCATATTTTTTCCGGCGGTGTGCCAGGCGGGAAATCAAGGCCTTCGCTGCGTTGGCCTGGGGATATCCAAGACTTAAACTTCTGCTTTAGTTCCTCGAGTTCATGCTGGAGCAAGGCTATTGTACTGCCAAGCATCTCAGGGCTGGTGCATCCCTCGCTCAGTGGGCATTTGAGTGCATGCCCGGCCACTGTTATTTCAATGCCCACATAGTATATCTCATTGCCTTGCTTGTCCGTGTCTTTAAATATGGTGAACCTTTCAGGCATCCACTATTTCCTCACCTATTGGCAAGCTCCTGGTGATCACATGTGACGAAGATCCTATCCGTCCTTACAAAACCAACTCTTCCCCTTCCCTTGCAGCTTCTACCTCCAGAGTCGAATCTCGGTCTTTAACGATTTTTCGGCATCGCTGCTCGATAGCTTCCAGCTCCTTATCTGTCCTGGTGGGATCATGATGGAAAAGCAACAGCTTCCTTACCCCAGCCCTAAGTGCCAGTTCCAAGGCATCCTCGAAATTTGAATGCCCCCACCCTCGCCTAGCAGAAAATTCCTCAGGGGTATACTGGGCATCGTGGACCAATATGTCAGCGCCTTTGCAAAACTCTACGTACAGATGCTGTATCCCATCCTTTTGCCCTGCTGGGCCCAGCTCATTGTCTGTGATGAATACGAAGGTTTTTCCATCTTGTTCAAATTTGTATCCATATCCACCCTGAGGATGGTTTAGAACTACCTTATCCACCACCATACCGCCTATTCTAAGGGGCTCTCTTTTCAACACCCCTAGGTAGGTGATCTTAGCCTCCAAGTCCTCGAATGATATAGGAAAGAATCCATCACCCATTTGATTGTCAAAGGGATATCTAATGCCTTTCATGCAGGTAGGATAACCATCTACCTTGATCTCGGCCTTCTCATCGTGGATTGGGGAAAAAAAAGGAAATCCCAACAAATGGTCCCAGTGTATGTGGGTTATTAGGAGGTACAGATCCGCTCGCTCCTCAGCATCCCGAATGTGTTCGCCCAGCAGACGAATCCCGCTCCCTGCATCAACAACGATTCGGGCTCCTTCAGAAGAGATCACCTCCACACATGTGGTATTTCCTCCGTACTTCACTGTATCGCGACCCGGAGAAGCGATAGAACCCCTCGTACCCCAAAACTTTATTTTCATGTCTGCTCACCCCTGGCAGCCATCTAAGTAAGAAATCTCCAATTTGCCCTTTTTTGCTGCCCCTTAACTAACTTTGGTCCAATTGATTAATTCCCTCACCCTCTCTAACAAGCGGCCCGCCGTGGTTTCGCCCTTCCGAAGGCTTACCTCGAGGCGGTCAATGACATCATAGTAAAGATCCCACCCCTTCTTTTCCATCCTGAAAGCATTCTCAAAGGGGTTGACTGAAGCCCTCAGGTGCTCCAAGAGGGGTGTAAGCCTTGCCACTGCTGTTTCCAAAAGTTCCCTGGCCTGGTTTGCATTTCCTCGACCGAACAGCCATGCCGACCGGAGTGCCAATCTCAGGTACGCAACAGTGATTGGAATCCTGGAAACAAAGCACCCTGTAAAAGGGTCTATTTGCTCCTTGATTCTCTGAACTCCCCATGGAAGTGCCCTTGCATAATAAGAAAAAACGAGCATTCGAGCAAGGTCTCCCACAAATTTTCCAGGCCAAGCTTTTTCAATAGCCTCTCTGGCAAAGGCCTCCTTGTCGTGTCTCATGATAAGGCCGTCTTTGTGTAAGTACCTCAAGTATCCATTATGGCCTTCAAACAAGACTGACATAATATAGGCCTGATCCTCGGCCCTTGCCACAAACGTAGGCGTGAAAGGCCTGTACTTTCTCAACGCATCAATTAGGATACCACAGGTGCCGCCGGTCACATGAATCCTTTGAACGCAGGTATTTGAATCAAATCCATCCCTATCATATCTGGCCATCATTTCCGCCTCAGTGGACAGTGCCTGGGG
>QMLZ01000391.1 GCA_003646995.1 Deltaproteobacteria bacterium
CATAATTCCTTACGATAAATAATGACAAATGTGAAGCTTGAACTTGAAACCTGCCCCGATCCGGCGTCAAGGTCGGCCGAGAATCCCATTGGTGAGAAAAACGTCACTATTATGGCTCAATGTTAGTTTTTTTGACACAAATTGGGCACAATGATGCTTGCTAGCGTGCTCGAGGCCCTTGGAGACAACTAAAAAGGGAAAATAGGGGCGAAAAAGGTGATAAATATCCATGGCATATATGTTGCAGAGTGAGTCAGCGGAACAATAATGCACAGGGAGGTCAATCATGACACAGAAAGTTTTTCGGCGGGGCAGGCGGAGTCAGGCTGGTTTTACACTAATCGAGATGGCCATTGTACTTATTATTATAGGGATAATAATAGGCGCAGTGGTGAAGGGAAAAGACCTTGTTCAATCTGCGAAGCAGAAAAGGTTTTATACGAAGTTCCTTAAACAGTGGGAACTTTCGGTGCTCAACTACTACGACCGCACAGGGAATGTCCTGGGTGACGGTGTCGCAAATGGGGGAAGGTACGCTACGAAGGATGGCAGGTTCGACAACATAAGAGGCGGCGGATTTACTAATATAGAGGCTACGTTGAAAAAGGTGGGTCTGGAGGTGCCGGCCTCAAATACTTCAAATATTTATCAATACACCTTTAAAGGTCAGTACAGCGGGTCTCAGACTATTGAGCTGCGGCTTTACTACTTGGCGAGTCAGACTGATGGGAGGAACAGCAACGCACTATACCTGCTGAATGTACCAACTGACCTTGCCATTGCTCTTGATACGATTATAGATGGTGAAATGGATCCTACTGCGGGAAGCTTCAGGAGCTACCCTGACAATCCTACCGGTGGAGAATGGCCCGATGCGTCGGTTACATCGGTGGTGAGTGCGCAATTGATTCTAAACGTGCCCTAGTGCGATGCAGGGCAGAGCTTGGCAAAGACCGGAGAACATGGAAAGAAACCTCAGAGACCGAAGATATTTCATCACGAGCCTCGTGCTCTGTGTGATCTTGGTTTTCGGGTCCATTGCCCTTAGCAAGAGCTATGGCAAGTGGAACCAACTAAAGAAAACCATGATAGCGGCCAGAAGAGATCAGGCCTGGTTGGAGAGCATTAAGAAAGAGATTGTCCGTGCCCAGCGCCTTGTGAACAGGGTGAATAAGTTTGCGGAGGAGGCCAAGGTTCTTGGGCTTACCCCCGAGGCTTGGAAGATCTATGACGTGGACATCCAGGAAAAGGTTAGCTTTCCACAGCTCGTAGAGATCCTCCAACAAACAACAACAGGGCTTAACTACTACTTTGAACCTTTCAATCTATATCTCACCAAGTCTGAACCGGACAAGGAGGGTAAGGCAAAAGCGCCTGACGCCGCTCTCGAAGAGCAGCAGTCACCTCAGCATGGAGGTGAGGTCACCGAGGGCGACATGTATCTGAGATTGAAAGGCAACTTTATTGTGAGGAGATGATGTTGGCTGCCGTTAACAGGTTGTACCTAGAACTTGACGGACGCCTTTATGCATATGACAAGGGTGGCCTCAACGAGCTTGTAGATCTATCGGAAATAACCGGGGGCCTTCTCGTCAGTGATTTTCCTGGATCTATTTCAAGGGTCATGGAGGTAGAGACGGGTCCGAAGTTCGCGGACGTTATGGCAAGGCGAAGGATTGAGGAGGAAGGTGAGTTCGATCAGGCGCCCTCTATCATCGCTCACTGGCTCAGGAAAAGAGCCAAGAATAGGACAGATATATTTGTCACTGCCCTTCCATACAGCACCTACGAGCAATACTTAGACCACTCCTGTGAATGTGAAGAACCCCTCTTGATTTATTGTCTCTATGGGCTGCTCCACGAGGTTATCAAGCGAAAGGCGAAGAAGAGGCCGGTGGCCGTGGTGTTTCAGCATGGCAGGGTAGCTGACCTCGTTGTAGGACATCGCAAGAGAATCTATTTTGCCAACCGGGCAATGGCCTTTGACGAGTCACAGGAACAAATCCAGAATCTCTGGGATATGGTTTTATCTGACATCAGGGCCACCGAGGCTGAAAACAAGATAACTGTGGATAGGGTAATATATCTGTCTTGGATTGATTCTGTCCCCCCGCCGTGGAGCGGAGACCTGGGTTTCCAGTTACTGACCATGCCCGAGGAGGTGGTTGACTTCAACGGCAACACCTACCGCTGCTCCTTGATTACCGCTGTTAGACAGCTTCACCCAGGATGCTCGATCTCCGGGGGTGCCGATAAATGGGCTTATCGCGCTAAGAGTGCAATTTTTGGCCTGAACCTGGTCCTTTTGATGGCCTCAATCATTGCCTTTGGCGGATATTTTTACTTTTCTCAAAGGGCGGCCACTCTACAGACAAAATACCTGAAGATGAAACACGAAGTCGATTCTTTGAGCAATATGCGTCCTTCAGCGCAACCTGTTCCAGGGTATGGAGATATTCTTTCGTTCATAAAACGACTGGAAAGGGCTTCTCGTCTCCCGGGATACAAGGAGTTAGTAAATGACATAACCGATGCGTGGGGCCAGCCCGTAACAGTGGAAACATTGAACTCCACATATGGCAAGGATGGAATGGTTGAAGAGCTGAGGGGGTATATTGATGCCCCTTTTGCAGCGGCCTATAAGGTTTACCAAAGGGCCTTGTTGGTTTTGAGCAAGAAGGGCTATGAGATTGAGGATAGCTCTTTTTCCACAAGTATTAAGGAATCTCGATTCTCGTTAAAATTGTTAAAAAGACAAAGATGAAGGTTAAATATTTTTACATAATATGCTTTGTGGCTGCCCTCGTTGTCCTATGTGGTAGTGTTCTCCTAGTAGCTTACTCAGTGTTCGAATCACCGCAAAGCATGTGGCAGGGGGTATCATTTAAAGGGGTTTCTGCATCTGTTTTACCCCAGGATGTTGTCGAGGATATCAATCGCCTTGAGCCTGTCATGGGTACATTGGCTCAACCTCGACCCAAACAAAAGCGGGGGGTAAGGCTGGATGCCTTTGGTTATCGTCAGGTGAAGCCCTCTGGGTTTTCCCCCAATAAATCACAGCTAAGACTTAAAAGGGAATTTACCCATTCGGTGACTTTTGCCTTTTGTGGGGCGAGCAAGCGCTTTTGTGTAGTGGATGGCACCTTTTATCCGGAAGGGGCATCTCTTCCAAATGGCGGCAGGATATTGCGCGTAACGCCTCAAAGAATATTGGTTGAAGAGGGAAAGATAAGAGAGTGGATACCTGTAGGGGCAGGGAAAGAGTCAGGAGAAAAGAAAAGCCAAAGAGCAGGGGACCAAAAGTGAAAAAC
>QMLZ01000392.1 GCA_003646995.1 Deltaproteobacteria bacterium
CAAAGATTTTGTTCCCAAAATTGTCACACCCTATTCTTTTACGACCGCGCCAGTAAAGAAAGGAAAAAGACAAAAGTTTTGATCTCCCGCTTGCTATTCGAAAAAATCCCTACCTTTTATCAGGTTTACCTTACCTATTTGCTTTCCCGAACTCGTTGGCAAAAGAAGCGAGATCGGCTCCGTCTACATCCCCGTCACTGTTGAAATCTCCTGGGCGGCCTGGCATGCATACTGCAATAAAGCCACCTGTAGCTGTCTTGTGCTCCTCGTTTTCAACGGTGAGTTCTACATCGTAAAACCCAGGTCTCAGGTTCTCGATAGTAGCCGTAATCCCGCTCGCCTGTCTGCTAAAAAGAGGGTTACCGCGGCATTTGAGCCTCCACTGGTATGATATAAGGCTGGAATCGGGATCATATGACTCAGAACCATCCAGTGTAATTGAACCATAAACGGTCCTGTCCTTTCCAGTTAGGACAAACGGAGATGATATGACCAAGCGAGGTGATAGCGCCCCGAACTCCTGTGCAGCAACATTTACATAATAATGGCCTTCGTTGGGGTCAAATACGTTTCCATCATAATCCGGATAAGATCCACTCAGCCTTATGTTAAAATAGACATAATCTCCAACACGACTGTTCACCAGGTCAGTTACATCTAGTTCTGCCCATTGTTCGATTGTTGTTGACCCAGAGGAGACACCATCCCAGGAGTACTGTCCCGCATTTGCATCACCCCTAATATAGTCCTCCTCCGTTATATCATCTCCGGCTCTTTCGTAATACCATGCATCAAGTCTTAAGGAGCTAATGTTAGTAGCTTGCAAAACGAAAAACTTAAATCTAACCTGTCCAAACTTAACATCGTGGTAAGCAGACAAATCGAATTTTATTACAAAACGCTGCTCGAATATGGGACTGCTGCAAAATTCCACTTTGGGTGAAGACTGTCCATCATTAAGCATTATAGTTTCGCCGGTATCAATCCTGTGGTTGATTTCCCTATCCTCCATTGGTACGATCTCGGTATCAGCGCAAAAGGCGGCTGATGCAATCAGCAACCCAAACACAAAAATCAGCCAAATAAGTGCTGCCTTTCTCATTCCATTCCTCCTTTCCCGTGTTCTTTTTGTCCAAAAGCTTAGGTAATCACAGGTGATTATGATCCATCCTTACCAAAACGTTCTGCAAAGATGGCAAGGTCCCCGTCGTCAATGCCCGGTGTTTCGTCAAGATCAAAGGCGTCCACATAACTTGAATCACCAGGAGAAGAACCATACGCAGCAGCAAAACCGGAGAGATCGGTTCCGTCTACATCGCCGTCACCATCAGCGTCTCCAGGGACAGGCTGGACCATGCCTGCCGGGTAATGATATCCAATATCCACGATGCCGGAATCTGAAACTTCATCAGTTCGCGTTGTCATATGGTCAAGCCCTAAATTTGCTGCAGTATCGCTACCTGCATCCACACACGGGCTCGTTTCTGCCTGACCTGCTCCTTCCTGGCTCAAATAATAGTCGCCAAGGGAGCCGGTGACGAACAAGGGATCTATGGTATCCCCTGTTATGTTGTGGCCACCATCTGTCCAACCGGCTGAAGGATAGGCTTCATTAAACAAGCAATAGCTGAGGGTGACTGAAGAAACAGAGTCCCCGCCGATGTATAAATTTTCACCGAAAGCAAGAGTACCTGATATTGAATTACCCCATATAATTGAATCAATTATATTAATAGTTCCATTATCATGCTGGTGAATGTCCAGGCCACCTCCTGAAAACGGAGCAACGTTGGCAGTAACAGTATTGTTCGAAAATTCGATCTCTCCAGAATTATAGCTGTCAAGACTTCCGCCGCCTCCCCCAGCCCACGATCCCCTAGCCTCGTTTTCGTGTATCAAATTATTGCTAAAAACTATCTGGCTGGTGTCTTTACTGCATAAGACTACTCCTCCTCCACTGTAACCGGTGTTGTTGTAAATCACATTGTTCTTTGCAGTAACTACAGCCCCATCTTCGGCAGTGAGCCTCATACCCGCCCCTCCACTATAAGGAGACGTTGCCGTATTTTTGTAGAACTGGTTGTCGATAACCGTCACCTGGCTTCCATATTCACTGACTGCGTTCTCGTCACCTTGAGCGTTAACATTGAATCCGGTACTATTGCCCGCTGTGTTTTTTTTGAATAGATTATGTTCAACAACGGCAACTGCATTATCATATGTAAATAGACTCATTCCGGCGCCATTTCCGCCCGAACCATTGTCGTTATTGTTTTCAAAAATATTGTTAGCTACCTTCGCGTAACCTTGAGAATAAACCTCCATGTTAATTCCTGCCCCAAATTGTGATTTATTTCCTTTAATAATGGAATTTTGAACTGTTATTTCCCCGTAACAACTGATCCATAGACCGCCGCCCAGGCTACTTCCTTCATTATTTTTAAACATCATATGATCAAAAACTATCGTATACCGATGCTGGGCCTTGACTCTCACACCAGAACCAAAAGAATCATTTCCACCGGTTATGGTAAATCCTTCGATAGTCATGGAAAGTTGAACCCCATTTTCTCCATACGGACTGTTTATAAACATCGTTCTGCCAGAATTCCTCCCATCGATTACGGTGTTAGCCGGATCAACTGTCCTTGATGTAAATTCACCGTCGTACCCGCCTAGCAAGAAAATATTGTAAACACCATCTGTCTCTGGCTCGACAGTCAAATTTTCCTCATAAGTACCCTGCGCCACTCGAATGTAAGCGGTATTCCCGGAGCCAGTAGGTAAGCTAATAGCTGCATCTATGGCAGATTGAATTGTAGGGTAGGCTTCGCTGGGAACATCATAGTATATGTCCGCACTGCTTGCCACACCTACACAAGCAAACACCATCAGAAACGAAACAAAAATTCCCATCCACACTTTTGTTTTTTCCCTCATGATTCCTCCTCCAATGTTCCCGATAACTATTGCTAATAGTCGTTCTCTGAAACCCCAACTTAGCTAAAATCATCATCCCAAACACATTCCGATTACTTCATACCCCATACCTCCATCTCATATCCGAAGCGCACATCTTGAGCTCGTTCAAAAATAACCGGAAACGTAACACTCTGACCCGGAGAGAGTTTCTCAATTCCCGCCAGGGTACTGAGAATCACGTAATATTTTCCGGTTTTAGAATCAAAGGCTGTTTCCCCAACCATAACGTCACTAGAACTTGGAACTACATAGGCCCAAAGTGGTGCTCCTATCGGAGCATCCGAGATATTGGTTACCGTTATATCTACGAACGTAG
>QMLZ01000393.1 GCA_003646995.1 Deltaproteobacteria bacterium
ATGGGCATTCGCACCTTCAAGTTCTTCATGCCCTACATCAAGCAAGGATGGACTACCGACGACTACCATCTCATCAAGGCGATGGACATGCTGGCCGAGCTTGGGGGAATGGCCATGGTCCACGCCGAAAACGGCGGTGCCATTGACTACATGGAAGATAAATACCTCACCGGGCCAAAGGCATCGGCCAAATACTTCAATCTCACCCGGCCGGCTGCGTTGGAGGAAGAGGCCGTATTCCGCGCCATCCGCATGGCCGAGGTGACCCGGTGCCCCCTATACATCGTGCACAACTCCACGGCCCGCGCCATGCGGCACATTCGAGAGGCCCAGGAAGCAGGGCTACCGGTTTACGCCGAAACCTGCCCCCAGTACCTCACGCTCACCCAGGAGATCATCGAGGAACGCGGTGCGCTGGCCAAGATCGGGCCGCCGATTCGTACCGCCGAAGACCGATCCGCGCTGTGGGACGCGCTGTCCGAAGGCGTCATCCAGGTCGTGGCGACCGACCACGCGCCCAAGCACAAGGACGTGCATGGCGACTTTCTGAAGCAGCCCTTCGGCTCCCCCCAGATCGAGACGCTGTTGCCGCTGGTGTACGATGGCGGCGTAAACACGGGACGCATCAGCGTGGTGCGCCTGGTGCAGGTGCTGTGCGAGAACCCGGCCCGCATCTTCGGGCTTCACCCCAAGAAGGGCACCATCGCCGTCGGTTCTGACGCCGACCTAGTGGTCTTTGACCCGAACCGCGAGTTCACCATCCGCGCCGAGAACCAGCACTCCAATGCGGGATACACCCTCTACGAGGGGCGCACCGTGCTGGGCTGGCCGGAGATGTCCTTCCAGCGGGGGCGCCGCGTTTTGTGGCGGGGAGAGATTGTGGCCGAGCCGGGGCAAGGGCAATTTTTACCCACCCTCGAATCACAGACGAGCCCTTTGCCGATTCGCTGATTCGCTGACTCAGAACTGGAGGCATAGATTGTCAAAGAGGATAATCACCGGGAATGAGGCCCTGGCTCTAGGTGCTCTGCGAGCCGGGGTGAGAGTGGTGACCGGCTATCCAGGCACGCCATCAACGGGGGCACTGGCCAGCCTGTTGGCGATGGATTTAGATGAACGCAGGCACGTAGAATGGAGCACCAACGAGAAAGTTGCCTTCGAGATAGCGGCGGGTGCTGCGTGGGCCGGTCAGCGGGCCTTGTGCACGATGAAGATGTCGGGGCTGAACGTGGCTTCCGACTCCGTGATGTCCATCGCCTATTCGGGCGTCAATGGCAGCCTGGTGATATACGTGGCCGACGATTCAGGCGTCAGTGCCGGTATGTGTGAGCAGGACTCACGGGGCTTCGCCATCATGTCCGACCTGCCCATGCTAGAGCCGGCATCGGTGACGGAGACGTACCGGTTGGTGCAGACCGCCTTTGAGCTATCCGAGCGAGCGGGCACCCCCGTCTTCGTCCGGCTGGTGACCTCCATCGCCAATTCCCACGCGGCGGTGGAGATTGAGGAGCCGATTCCTCCCCCCGAACGAGAGGTGATACTGGATAGGGACATCACTAAATACACTAAAGCCGGTTCCGCTATCTGTATGGCCCAACACCGCGATCTGATCGCCCGCCTGGAGAAAGCGGGCCAGATCATCCATGAGATGGGGTTGAACCGGCTTCAACTGTCCCCAGGAGCAGGCGGGCCGGGCATCGTCGCTTCAGGAGTGGCGGCCTCCTACCTGGAGGAGGGGTTCGAGATTCTGGAAAGAAACCGGGTTTCTGTGCTGCGCGTGGTTGCGACCAGCCCATTCCCAGTCACAGAGGTGCGGACCCTGCTTCGTCACTGCGACACGATTTTGGTCCTGGAGGAACTGGAGCCGCACCTGGAAAGAGGCATCTACGTCGAAGCTCATCGAATCGGCTTCGAGGGCCGGATCATCGGCAAGCTGGATGGCACCTTCAGCCGGGTAGGAGAGTACGGCGTGAGGCAGGTGGTGCAGGGCATCAGCGCGGCACTGAACCTGCCCATCCCGGAAGACCTGCTCCAGGGAATCGGGGCGGAAAGGCTGGCAGCCCAGAGGCCGATCACCTGCTGCGCGGGCTGCCCCCACCGAGGAGTTTTTCTGGCCATCAACCAGGCCCTCCGAAAACTGAAATACAAGAAAGACGAGGTGATGGTCACCGGGGACATCGGCTGCACCATCCTGGGAATGAACCCTCCGTTTCACACAGTTTGGAACGAGGTTTCCATGGGCGCGAGCATCGGTATAGCCCAGGGGTACGTCTACGCCGGCATCCAGACCCCGGTCATCGCTACCATCGGCGATTCCACCTTTTTCCACGCCGGTATTCCCAGCCTGATCAACGCTGTCCAACATCAGGTCCCG
The DNA here is from genome assembly GCA_003646995.1 of Deltaproteobacteria bacterium. The sequence goes on from QMLZ01000393.1 coordinate 2,375, forward strand.
CTGACTCTGATCATCATGGACAACGGCTGGACCGCCATGACAGGTATGCAGACTAATCCCGGAACGCACGAGGCCTTCCAGCCGCCCGGCAACCGCCGGGTTGACATCGCCGAGATCATCCCTGCGCTGGGGGTGGAGCACTTCTTCGTCGTTGATCCCTTCGACCTTGAAGAAACCACCGCCACCGTCCAGAAAGCGCTGACCCTGCCGGGAGTCAAGGTCGTGCTCGCCCGACAGGAGTGCGCCATCCAGGCCCAGCGGCGGGGGCTCAAAGCGGGAAAGGTCAGGGTGGTCGCCGAGAACTGCAACCTGTGCAAACTGTGCCTCACCCGCACCGGATGCCCGGCCATCAGCATCAATGAGGACTCCATCGCCATAGACGCCGCCTTGTGCTACGGCTGTGGCCTGTGTGCTCAGGTTTGTCCTCGTGAAGCCATCGTGAAGGAGGTGGTGCCATGAACTACGACGTCCTCCTCGTGGGCGTCGGTGGTCAAGGTGTGCTGACCATGGCGCAGATTATGGCCGAGACGGCCTGCCAGAAAGGGATACCGGTCAATTTCTACCCCACTAAAGGGATGGCCCAGCGGGGCGGGTTCGTCAAGGCCCAGGTTCGGCTGGGGCGCGAGGTGGTCGGGCCGAATATCCCGGAAAAGGGCGCTGACCTGGCGATTGCCATGGAGATGTCGGAAGCACTTAAGGCGGTGCGTTTCGTCAAGCCCGGCGGGGACTTCGTACTTTTTAGCCACATCTGGGCACCGGCGGCGGTGATGCTGGGCCAGGCGGACTACCCCGCGCTGGATCAGGTGCTGGAGCAGGTGCGGGAAGCAGGGGGCAGGATACACTACTTTGAGGCTGAGAGCCTGCCCGTTTATGAAAGCTCGCCTGTGCCGGCCAATGTCTTCGTGTTGGGCCTGGCCCTCGGC
>QMLZ01000394.1 GCA_003646995.1 Deltaproteobacteria bacterium
AAAAGTGTTATCCATAGATAAAGAAAACATTGAGGCTCAAGATGGACTTATGAAGATATGGAGATATTATGTAAGTAGAGGAGTTCATTTTGCAAATAAAAAAGAGTATCAAAAAGCTCTTGACAGTTATAATCTTGCTGTCAAGGTTCGCCCAGGTGTAGAGGAGGTTGATAAAAAGATTATTAGTATCGCAAAAGAGTTGGCAATTGCAAAAGCAGAGGCTGAAAAAGAAAGAAAAAAGAAAGAGAAAGAATTTGAAGAAAAACTTAAAGAAGAAAGGCTAAAAAGAAAAAAAGCAGAAGCCTATGCTAAAAAAGAGAGAGAAGAGATAGTAAAGATAAAAAGTAGAAATAAGACAAGAAAAGAACAAATCGCAAAAATTAGGAAGAAAATAAGAAAAAAAATTAAAACTTTAAAAGCAAAAAATAAGATAAAAGGAGAAGAGAAAAAGATAGCATCACTTGGTCCTAAAAAACCAGCAAAGATAGAAGGGAGATTTATCATAAATGGTGATGGCACGGTTACTGATACGAAAAAAGGCTTGATGTGGGAAGTAAAAACAAAATGGAATTGTAATAAAACCTACACTGCTGAAGATGCAGAGTTCTATTGTAAAGAGCTGAGATTAGGTGGATATACCGATTGGAGGCTGCCAACAGAGGATGAGCTATTAAGTATTTTAAAGAAAGGGAGAAGACCTGCTGTAAATCTTAAGGTTTTCCCTAACACCAAGCCAGGAGGGTATCTAACCTCGGATTTTTCAAGGGCTTTACACTTTGACATTGTGGTTGTTGATTTTGAGAGAGGATGGAGTTTTACTGATAGCTATTCTGATTATTATGGATATGTAAGAGCTGTAAGGGATATCAAATAATTGTGATGATAATATTTCTATCTTATTGAGGTACTTAAAGATGTAGAGCTGATCTTGTCTCTCTTTTACCTATTTAAACAAAATTTCTACTACTGAGTATAGGAAAGAGTTTCTATGATTAAGCTATAGCCCTAAATTTCATTATAGTACCTCTATATTACTTATAATTAATCTTGATCTTTTAAAAATCCAAAAATCTTTTCAATCTTTTTAACCTTTTAATCCTTTTAAAAATGAAGAGATTCCTTCCTTTATTTTTTTGACTTGTTAAAAAAAATGAGTTATTTTTTTGATTAAAAAATCAAGCAAGGAGAAAGATATGATTCCAGAAAGTTTAATAAAAGAACTATCTCAACCAGGGGAGACAAAACTTGTGCTATTGGTATTAGATGGTTTAGGAGGGTTACCAATTGATGGTTTAACAGAGATGGAAAAAGCTAATACCCCAAACCTTGATGATCTCACAAAGAGGTCCATTTGTGGGTTGACTGATTCAGTCTCAATTGGAGTAACCCCAGGGAGTGGTCCAGGACATCTTGGTCTTTTTGGATATGATCCTCTAAAATATGAAATAGGAAGAGGGGTTTTAGAAGCTTTAGGGCAAGGACTTATACTTTCTCCTAATGATCTCGCCTCTCGAGGGAATTTTGCAACCAAAGACAAAAATGGGATTATAGTTGATAGAAGAGCTGGCAGAATTCCTACAGAAGAGAACAAAAAACTGATAGCCTTTTTAAGAGAAAATATAAGTAAAATAGATAATGTTGAAATTATTTTAGATTCTGGAAGAGAACATCGTTTTGTCGCAATCTTTAGAGGTAAAAATCTTGAAGCTGATATAAAAGATGCTGATCCACAAAAAGAGGGATTACCAGCTGTCCCTGCTTATCCTTTATCAGATGGCTCAAAATATGCAGCAGATATTATAAACAGATTTATTGAAAAGGTTAATGAACTACTTTCAAATCAAAAAAAGGCTAATACAATACTTATGCGAGGTTTTGCAAAGCTTCCCAAAATACCGTCTATGAAAGAACTTTTTAAGATTAAACCAGCTGCAATTGCTACATATCCAATGTATAGGGGGCTTGCAAGATTGGTAGGGATGGAAATTCTTGAAACAGGTGAAACCATTAAGGATGAGTTTGACACACTAAAGGATAATTTTGATAAATATGATTTCTTTTTTGTCCATATAAAGAAAACCGATAGTTTTGGGGAAGATGGGAATTTTCCTAAAAAGGTCGAGATAATAGAAGAGGTAGATAGATTAATCCCTACACTTCTTGAACTCAAACCAGATGTTCTTGTTATTACAGGAGATCATTCAACTCCTTCAATACTTAAAAGTCATAGTTGGCATCCAAATCCTATACTTTTATATTCCAGATATGAAAGAGTTGATGATGTAAAACATTTTTCTGAAAGAGAGTTTGCAAAAGGGGGATTGGGAAGATTTCTTGCTCAAAACATTCTTCTTTTAATGCTTGCTAATGGTTTAAGATTAAAGAAATTTGGAGCCTAAAATAAAAAAATTCCTGGAATTTTTCCTATTGACATTTAAGATTTTTTTGTTTATTTTTATAATAGAAATTTAGAGCGGGAATAACTCAGCGGTAGAGTGCAACCTTGCCAAGGTTGAAGTCGCGGGTTCAAATCCCGTTTCCCGCTCCATTTTTTAGGCGGCATAGCCAAGTGGCTAAGGCAGCGGTCTGCAAAACCGTTATTCACCGGTTCAAATCCGGTTGCCGCCTCCATGAAATTAAAGGGTTAGCAAATAATGCTAACCCTTTTTTTTATTTAAACTATTTACAATTTTTTAAAATCAAAAAGTTTGACTTTTTCCTTCAATATACTATATTTAAAATAAAGCGTGAAGGAGGTTTTGTAGGATGAAAGTTGGTGTTATCTCAGATACTCACGATAACGTTCCTAATATAAAAAGAGCAGTGGAAATATTTAAAAAAGAGAAAGTAGATATGGTTATTCATGCAGGGGATTTTGTTGCTCCCTTTTCTGTTAACCCCTTAAATGAAATGGGGATAGATTATTTAGGTGTCTTTGGCAATAATGATGGAGAAAAGGTAGGGCTGACCAATACCTCTAAAGGAAGGATAGTCGACCCTCCTCATATAATCAAAGTAGCAGGTAAAAAAATCCTCATCACCCATAAACTTTCTACACCAGAGCTTTTTGCTGGAGCTGAAATTGATCTAATTATCTACGGACATAATCATAAAAAAGAGATAAAAAAAGTTGGTTCTACATTGATTGTTAATCCAGGTGAATGTGGTGGATGGCTAACAGGTAAATCAACAATTGCTATAGTTGATCTTATTGAACTTTCCGCAAAAATAATAGAAATATAAATGATTTTGAAATAATTGGTTTATATTTATTTAGAAATTTATTTTGAA
>QMLZ01000395.1 GCA_003646995.1 Deltaproteobacteria bacterium
AATCACTTAGTGACCTTCTGAGAAAAGCTGTCATGGAAATGGATGGCGTATCTGTCGATGCATTCAGAAATAAGATCGAGAACGCTTACAAAGCCTATTTGGGCAGATGGGATCTCAAGGTCAATTATCCAGAGAAAGGCCGTGGCATTGAAGATCCTTGGGTGAAGAATGTTGGCTTTGTTGTTGAGGTATTCTACGAAAAAGAGAGGGCAAGAGTCACCTTGGAGACGGCCCTTTTACACGAACAGGAACTGGACAAGATTAACAGGGAGATATCCGAATATCTAAATAAGATTAACGAAGCTGAATCTTATCTGAAGAATAACAAGGAAATCAAGGAGGATGCCGAGAAGCGCCGCCAGATCGAGGCCGAACTGAAGGTTGCCAATCTTGAGTACGAGGTTCTTGCACAAATCAATAAAGAATGGCCTGTCGTAGAGTCAAAAATAAAAGAGATCAGCCAGAGACTTCCTGAATTGGAAAAGAAGCTTTCAGAAGTCGAAAAAGAAAAAACCAAGGCAGAGGAGTATGAGAAAAACAAGGGGCTAGTGGAGAGATTCAAACGGGTCGAAAAAAGGAAACAAGCCTTTGAACAGGCAAAAAAAGACCTCTCTGCCGCCCGAAAGATTACAAAGGAAGATCTGAAAGCCCTGAGAACTGCACTAAATAGGGCTAGACAACTGGAGGCATCCCTATCTGCAGGGAAGCTGTTTGCAACATTTACCCCAAAGAACCAATTACAATTGGAGATCCAGAAGGGTGTTGAAGAAAAGACAAAGCAAGAAGTATTTCCAGGTAAGCCACTTCGATTAGAGGCAGAGGGCATACTGAGGATATCCCATCCTGAATGGGACCTGGAAGTGACCTCAGGTGCTGAATATGCTGACGTTCTGGAACAGTACGAGAAGGGTCAACACGATGTTGAAGGGTTGTTCAAAAGATTGGTAGTAAAAGACCTGGATGAAGCAGAGGACCTTAATGCAATCTATGAGAAAAAGCTTAGAGAATTGGAAACTGCTGAAACCAACCTGGAAGAAGAACTCGGGGAGTATACATATGATGAACTGAAGAAGGTATCGGATACACTGAAACTAGAAAAACCTGGCAAGGATCTTAAGACCATCGTGGATGTGTGGACAGACCTACGTTCCGAGATCAGTAGCTTGAAAAAGGAGTTTGACCAGCTCAAGAAAACGCACGCGGACTATGTGGAAAAGTACGGCAGCCATGACAAATTAATCAACAGACTCGCAGAGTTAGCTGGCAAAAGGGCACAAAAGCAGGAGGAGCTAAACAAACTGAAACCTCTCCCACCAGAAATAGAAGATGTGGACGAATTCATCGGGGAGTATGAAAAGATTGAGGCCGAACTTGCGGATTTGAAGGAAAGATATACAGAGTTGATTCAGGAAAGAATAAGGCTTGAGAGCACCGCGCCGGATAGATCCGTTGAGGAAATTCAAAAGGAACTGGAAGAGGCGGAAGATAAATTCGACAAAGAACTAAGGAAGGGCAAGGCCATAGCCAGAATAAAGGAGGTTATGGAAGGGTTGCTTGAGGAGATGGACAAGGAAACATATATTGACCTTGAACAGCATGTGGCAGGACTCATAGAGAAGATGACTGGCGGGCGCTATGGAGACGTAGTGATGACAGAAACCATCCCCACCGGGCTACAACGAAAAGATGGAACTGTGATACCCTATGATTATCTCTCAATGGGCACAGTAGATACACTTGGGCTTGCTATGAGACTGGCCATAACAAAGATGTTCCTGGGTGACAGAGAAAATTTTGTCATCATGGATGATCCCTTGGTGGACCTTGATCCGGAGAGACAGGCCAATGCAGCCAAGGTTATAAAGAATTTCGCCGAAAACAAGCAGATTATACTGTTAACGTGCCATCCTTTCCACGCTGAACTCCTCAAGGGTCATCAGATACATTTGGAATAAAGGTAATACGTTTTGCTGGGAGAAAAATGTTAACACTCTTTTGCGGGGATGGAATAGACATACGCCAAAAACCGATGGTCTCTCTAAATGTATGGGGACATTAAGGAAGCAAGCTAATAAATGAGCCCTTGGTTGCAAAGCGTTACCTTGTGTTTGAAAGACTGGGGAGAGGACTCAAGGCGGAGAGCCAAATGCATTGTACAACACCTTTCTTCACCAGTTCCTCAATCCCAGTGGGAGTTTGGCTTGGAAGGAGGAGGCGTTAGAGACGAATTTGTCCATATCCTGAATAGCTTATGTGAAGAAATCATAGCGGTACTTGGAGGACCGTAGAAAATAGGTTTATGGTGTTCTTATCGCACTTTCATACATCGAAAATAACAAAAGGAAAGGTAAATCAAGTTGTGGGAAAATCGAGAGAGGATTTTCCCTCGATGAATACATTAAAAGAGGAAAGAAAATCTTGGACAACCCTCCAGAACGAGGTGGACTGGCAAAAAAAATGGGGCTAGAATCACATTATCGTGTGAGAATATTGGTTGCAGAGAAGAAAACTTTACATCTTTCTGTTTCCTGATCAGGTAACACTCCTGAGCCAACCGAAATGGTAGGAGGTTTAGATGGCTATTGAACAGCTAAAAGTTTATGAAATTGTTAGGAACGCTGTCAGTAAAAACGTAGATATTCCAGAATTTCAACGGCAATTCGTTTGGGATCCTCAGCAAGTTAAGCTTTTAACTGAATCTTTGTACAGGAACTATCCTATTGGTTCTTTTCTTCTCTGGGACTCCTCAGAGTATGAAGAGTCGAAAACAGCTCAGGGAGCTAAAGCATCTCAGTGGATAGTTGACGGTCAGCAACGAACGACAGCACTTAGTCTTCTCCTGGGGCAAAAACCGTATTGGTGGGAGTCTGCGGAAGAGTGGAACAAAGCACTCATGCGTTATGATGTTATGGCAAACATATTGACAGAGGGGAACGATGATCGCATTGAATTTGCCTTATCCAACCCGATCAGAAGACGGGATGCGCGGTGGATAAGTGTGAGAGAGATTCTACGAATAGATAAGGTTGAAGATCTTACTCAAGTTGCTCAAGAAATAATCGAGAAGATGTCTGATGAATCCCAAAATGATATAAGTCTTTTCCCTATCATTCATTCAAGGTTTGGTAATGACAACCGAAAATTGACCATGTGTGACAACCCAATTTTGACCATCTTGGTCGCTGGTTAAAATTCTGGTTAATTCCCTGGAGATCCTTAATGCCCTGTTGAGCAACCGGTGAGAGGTGTTTCAATGGTTAAAGGCTCTAACTATTGGGCT
>QMLZ01000396.1 GCA_003646995.1 Deltaproteobacteria bacterium
CGCGACACTTTTTCAGAGCCATCTGGGCCGCAGTAAAACCGAAATTAACCTCCAGCGCTTTTTCGAACATGGCTTCAGCTTCCCGGTATCGTCCCAGAGCGAAGTAGGAATCCCCCGATAGATACAAAGCCATCAGATGGTTGGGTTTTTTTTCCAGAACTCTGCTGTAGGCTTCGATGGCTTTTTCATACTTTTTGAGCCGGGTGTAAATGTTGCCCATGTTGTAGTAAGCATCTACAAAGTCGGGATCCAGGGCCACTGTAGCCGAGAACTCTTTGAGCGCTTTATCATATTCCTTGAGCTTCCCGTAGGCCATCCCCAGGTGATAGTGGGAATCCGCATAGCGGTTGTTGAGCGAGAGAGCTTTCTTGAAAGCCTCGATGGCGGCCTGATAGTTTTCATTCTTCAGGTAGAGCTGTCCCAGACGATAGTAGGCCTGTTCAGAGTCGGGATGTTTCTTGATGAGTTCCTGATAAGTTTTCAGCGCTTCATCATATTGTTCGAGTTCTATCTGGCACACACCGATACCCAGCCAGGCATCTACAAGATCCGGGTCGATCTCCAAAGCTTTTTTATAGCTGGCAATGGCGTTTTCGTACTGTGAGTGCTTGCGATACATTTCCGCTTCTTTCATGGCCTGGGTTACCGGAGGCATTTCACAGGCGCTCGCTGCGATTATCATGCTTGCAACCAGTATTGTTAATATTTTTTGCATCATCGGCATAATAAGTCCATATGGTTTAGAGTAACGGTTTGAATCGAGACACGGATCATTCAGCGAGGAGGTCCTGAATAAAGAGGTACTTTTTTCAGGGAGTCCTCGAGAATGGCATCCAGAAGGAATCCGGCTCCGAAGCGGATCGGATCTCCGGCCGGCAGGCCGGTTTCCCGCTGGGCTGTTTCGCTAGCCCGGCGGGCTGAGTCCTCATCCAGCCCCCTGGTATTAAGAGCGATAGCTTTGACCTTGGCCGGTTTTACCAGACGCATGGCTTGTTCATACATTTTAACATGCTCGGCCAGCGGCGGCATGGGCAACTCCACGTGGTCCATTTTACGTTGGGTCGCCCGGTGGCATAAAATTAGAGCATCCGGTAAGCTCCCATGCATCAGGGACAGAGTTACCCCGGAATACATGGGTTGGGCCAAGGCTCCCTGGCCTTCCACCACGATGAGCTTCACATTCTTATCCTTTCCAGCCTCAAGCACCAGCCTTTCGGCTGCCCCGGCGGTGAAGTCACTGATTGCATGGTCGACAGCTATGCCCCAGCCGGCTATTGCAATCCCGGTCTGACCCGTAGCGCAAAAGCGGGTTTCGATCCCGCGCCTGGTTCCCTCACCAGCCAGTTCCAAGGCAGTGGTCATCTTGCCTGTATTACAATCGGTACCCACCGTGAGCACCACTGCTGCCGAAACCTCCTGGGCCCGGCAGATGGCGATATCCAGATCCTCCGGCACCCGGCGCAGGTCCACTATGCGGCCGCCTCCTTCTTCCGCAGCCGCCTGAAACTCTTCATCCTCTCCCAGCATCGTATGCAGGCCGCTCACCACTTCCATACCCTTTTTCAGCGCCCGGACAATATCCCTGCGCCATTTCTCAGGCAATGCTCCACCGGCGGGAGCCACCCCGATTACCAGCCTCTTTGCGCCCAGGGCGATTGCGGCAGCCAGATCCCTCACTACTGGAATACCCCGGCCGAGCCCGCTTACCTGGAAAGCATCCCGGCCGGCATGTTCGCTGTCGATCACAGCCAGCACAGATTCCGGAACATAGCGAAGGATACCGTAAGCGGTCTTGCTTGCGCCTTCGTCGCCGAAAGCTCCCTCCGCCAGTAAAGCTGTTGTTGGAGCCTTCATTCAACCAATACCTGTTAAATGTATTTCAGCAGTGAGAACCATTCGGCCCTCACCCAAGAACTCAAGGCATGGATTTTACCCTAGCGCCCGCTTGAGCATCCTGAATCCTTAAAATACAGGTCGCCTGATTGTCCTGTATCCTTAGTTTCCGGTCACTGCTCTTAAAAAACTTTTAAGATAATAATAACTTCGCCTTTTTACAACTTTGTTGGTTTTGACTTGGCAAACCGGGTTCCGAAGTTTTGCGGGTAAAGGTTTTTGATTGCATTTTAAAGTCGGCCTGAATATATTAACAAAGTCCAGGGAGACACCGGTTACACCTCAGCTTTGAGCTTGTTTGCCGCTGCATAAAGGCTTCGATGCATTTCGGTTTGTTGTTACTTCAACTCTGTTCTCTTTTCGGGGAGATGCTATGTCGGGCCATTCCAAATGGGCGACCATCAAGAGAAAAAAAAGTAAAGAGGATGAAAAGCGGGGTAAGATTTTCACCAGGCTGATCAAGGAAATCTCGGTGGCCGCCCGTACAGGAGGGGGCGATCCTGAGGCCAACCCTCGCTTGCGAACCGCAGTAGAGAACGCCAAAGCAGCCAATATGCCCAAGGAGAACATTGAACGGGCGATCAAGAAGGGTACCGGCGAGCTGCCGGGAACCAACTACGAAGAAGCGGTTTATGAGGGTTACGGACCCGGGGGAGTTGCTCTCTATATCGAGGTGCTCACTGATAATAAGAACCGGACTGTGAGTGAGCTTCGCCACATCCTCACCAAGCATGGCGGGCACATGGGCGAGGCGGGTTGTGTGAGCTGGATGTTCACCCAGAAAGGCCAGATCTTTGTTGATGCGGAGAAATATGATGAGGAGACTGTTTTCCTGGAAGCCAGCGATCTGGGAGCTGAGGACATGGTCACAGAGGAAGGCCTGCATGTGATAACCACAGCCTCGGAGGAGATGACCGCAGTAAGAGAGGGCCTGGTTAACCGGAACATCGAGGTTAAGGATGCGGAACTGGTGATGGTGCCTTCCAGCACGGTGAAGCTCGATGAAAAGGATGCGCAGAGAGTGCTCAAGCTGATGGAGTTGATCGAGGATCATGATGATGTCCAGCGAGTCAGCTCTAATTTCGACATTGATGAAGAGGTGCTGCGCAAACTTGAAAGTGAATAAGCCTGGTTCCGAAAGAGATTCTTTGACCATCCTGGGGATCGATCCCGGCGGTGAGGTGACCGGTTTCGGTGTGGTGTGCCAGGAGGGCCCCCGTACCCGCATGATTGCCTGCGGTGTTGAACGCGCCGAAAAGGGAGAGAATCTGGCGGATAAACTCTGCCGGATTTTCCATTTTATACAGGACTTGATCAGAAAGTACCAGCCTGATGTCCTGGCTGTGGAGGATGTTTTTTACGGTA
>QMLZ01000397.1 GCA_003646995.1 Deltaproteobacteria bacterium
CTGCCACCCCATCCCTCGCTGAGGCGCAGCAACTACCACAGCAGGCCAGGTCTCCTGACTCTCCCCACCCCCATCGCCTTCCCACCAGGCAGCCCAAATCTCGAACCATTCCCGGCAGTGGCACCTTGATAGGGGCCTCTATATGGGAATCACAGTTGCGGGGCAGTAGTGGCCTTTCACCACTTTCCCTGAACCTGCTACTCCATCTCTGTCCTTATATAACTTCCTGCTTCAAATTTCTTGTACTTTCTTGCTAAAAACTTGTACTTTCTTGCTTTTTTTAATCCCCCTATCACCGGTAACCTGTGCTCTCCCTGCTCATGCCCACACCACTGGAGCTGTTATAGGCAGGTTGGTGCGCGACAGCATTGTCCTTTCCGCCATCCATTTAAACCCTCCGTTAGGCTTATAAAAATTACAGAAGGAACAACTTTATTGGCTCCAAGTTCTGTATATTGGGAGGTTGGCAACGTTTTTTCCAAGCCCGTCAAAAATTTGCAAAGATTTTGGAACAGGCTGCAAGTGAAGGAGAAGTATTAGTAAAACGAAAAGATGACCAAGTATTTGTAATAAAACCTCTTATTGAAAAGAGCTCACCGGACCGTAACCGGGTAATAAATGTTCACCCACAGCTCTTTGACAGACACAAGCCCTTAATTCCCGGGATAGTGCTTGGGCATTTACACCCTTATTCTACCTGCCTGTGCCGCACACGAAGATAGGTCGGCTCATAACTTTGCGCTCCGGCTTCCTCCAGACGGTCCCTCACGGTTCCACCCTTGCCTTCAGCTAGTACTTTTGCTAATGTGATCAATACATTAACAGGGTTCATGTAAAGGGGACTTACACCCCATAAGTTCACGCCCATTACAGGCGTACACAAGGGGCTCCAGCGGATCTCTATTCCGCTGCAGCCTTCGGCCTTGCTCCATAGTAGCAAGTGACCCATTCCGTTATACATATTGAATTTCAAATATTGAGGATGAAACCTGGAGGCGAATTTGAACAGCCCTGAGAAATTTTCCATCACGTGGACTAATTATATGAAATACAGGGCCAAGTTGAGAGGCTTTGACTTAGCCAAAATTGAAGACATAATGCGGTATTCTACAGAGAGGTATTTTGATACAATAACACAACGTATGCTAGTAGTGGGAAGGCATGATGATAGGCTGGTTCTGATTCCGTATGAAAAAAAGGGCAATGAAGTAACGCCAATCACTATTCATACCACTACTCGACAACAAATAAACTTTCGCCTCAAAGCGGGGAGGTTTAAGCATGGATAAGCCAAAAATGAACTATTTCAAAGAAGAAGACATCTTGCATTTAATCATTTCTGATGAAAAAGAGGCGGGCAGCGTTGAGTTAAGTCCAAATATTACAGCGGAACTAAATGAGGAGGGCGAATTGATCGGCATAGAGATTCTGGAGGCAAGTTCCTTTATTCGTGATTCTATACTGGAAGCCGCACAAGCAAAAATGTTGAACCTGCCCAAGGCGTATAATAAGAGGGTGGAGCCGTCCTCGTAAACTCGGTGGCTCACCATCATTGTTATGTGGAATAAAAGTGATGTAACTGTCCGTAACCGTCCAGCCTACCCATTTTTCCATGGGGTGTGTGAGCTGGTAGCGTTGCTCCGGGAGTATTAATGAAAGAGAAAGGAGCGACGGTTATGACAAGAGAAGAAAGGGTCAGGCACCGGGAAGGTATCATTGAAGAGTAGCTGAAGCCTGACAATAACGCGGCAGAAAATGCCATAAGGCCCCTTGCGCCCTAAGCTCCATCCCGGCCCACGGCCTGGCCCTCATCCCCCTACATTTGACCTAACATTTCCACTCGTTAACCCATCTTATCACCCATTTGGGGGAATAAAAGATGGACTCGCTCGACGGTTACATATTCATGAATCTTCGCTTAATGGCTTTTTAAGAGTTGATTTGTTGCTGGCTAAGAGCTAAAGTATTTATATGTATAAAATCACCTTTAGCAAACAGGCTGACAAAGCTCTTCGAAAAATGCCTCGAAATTTAGCGTTAAAAATTGCTAAAAAAATAAAAGAATTAGCTAACCATCCACAAAGAATGTCAAATATTAAGAAATTAACTGATCATCCTGGATACAGGATGCGAGTGGGCGATTGGCGTGTAGTTTATCTAGTTGATGATAGGGAAAAAAATATTCATATTGTAAAAATAAAAACGAGAGGTGGAGTATAAATGAATGTTCAAATTATTAAAAAAAATGGTGAGCCTGAATGGGCAGTAATTCCTTATAGAGAATATATAAAAATTCAGGAATTAATCGATGATATTGAAGACAGAAAGGATATCGAGAAATATGTCCAAGCAATAGAGAGCGGGGAAGACCAGAACATTCCTGGTGAAGTGACCTTTGCTATTTTAGAGGGGATCCATCCCATTCGCGCATGGCGTGAATACAGACAAATTACGGTTAGAGAGCTTGCAAAACGAGCAGGTATTACGTCTTCATATCTTTCTCAGATAGAAACTGGAAAAAGAAATCCCACAATTGATACATTAAAATCAATAGCAGAGGCCTTGGGGATAGATGTTGAAATATTAATTTGAAGAGCGCCCAATCGGCTAGCCGGGGGGCTTACCCCCCCCCAGCCTCCACACCACCCCGCATGCGGGTCCCTGCCCGCAGCAGACAGGCGCGCGGGCAGGTTCACAGAGTTTACCGGGCCGTAACCAGGTAAAAAATGTTCACCCACAGCTCTTTGGCAGGCTAAAGCCCTTTCTGGTTGCTGAGAAAAAACCATTTAACCAGTAGTCGAAGGAAAGTCACCATAAAGGAAAAGGTATAAGCAGTCATGTTATGCTGTACGCTACAACCGCACTGAGGCCAGGCCTGATACCAGAGCTGGCCATTATGAACGCAAAGCAGCCCACAAAAGTGCGAAAGATTCCTGACACTACCTGGCGCCGCAATGCTCCTATGACACGAGGCAGGTTATATATGACGCCTAATCATTTAAAATCACAGAAAGGCTCCATTGCCATAACGGCTGCCATCTTTATCATGGCCTTTATCACCGTCCTGGCCTTTCTGGTCAATGCCGGATATCTTTACAGTGAAAAGAGCATATACCAGAACGCCGCAGAGGCGGCTGCAATGGCAGGAGCAGTGAGGTTGTGCGACGGGGATGCCATAGGTGTTGCAAAACAGATTGCAATAGAAAATGGTGCACCTCAAGGCTCTGTTTCCGTAACACTTGGTTTTTATGA
>QMLZ01000398.1 GCA_003646995.1 Deltaproteobacteria bacterium
CAGGGAACGGTCACCTTGAGGATAAATCCTGTGGAGAGATAGGGGACAGCGGGTACGAAGAGAACGAGAGTCCACAGTGCTCCAAGGAGCGGCGTGAGAAGAAAGTTCGTAAAAGCAGCCATGGAGAACAGCTTCCAGTCTTTTAAGGCCTTCCCGATATCTTCCACCCTCAGGTTTATCATCATGGGGTAGAGCATCACAAAGAGCAGAAAGGGGATGGCGGGTTTTAGGACCTTGATGCCCTGAATATTGTAACCGATGAGCAAGGCCAGGGTGATCGAAAGGGCGACCCATAGCGGCAGATATTTTCGCATCAGTTCAGGAAATGTCATAATTTAACCTCTTTTCCTTTTTGTTTTTGGGGTCATCCTTTTTTTAGCTGGAATATGTTGGCGCGAAAAACGTCAAAACAGTATTGCCCAATAGCCTCCCCGGCCTTGAAACCTGTGGTGGTCTGTGCCGCCCGATTGAAGGATGTGATCCTCTTGTTGGGATCAATGGTAAAAACACCGTCGCTGATACTCTCTAGGATGGTGCAACAGGGAGGCCTTAGAGCGGAGGTAATACTGCAGAACATGGGGTCGCTTCGAGCTCGAGTCCGGCAATCTTTCTGGTTTTGCGGTGTAGTCCTTTTCATGGAATCCTCGCAATACGACCCGGAATAGGTTCCTTTGTTGTGTATAGCAAAAGTTTATTTATCAAGACTACGTATAGCTGGGCTGGAACGGATATACCATCTTCCTGATCTCTGTTGGGATCAGAGGGCATTTTGTCCGGGGCCATAACTGGCCTCGAAGACAGGCACTCAATGAGGCTGAAGGCTGTTTTTCACGCGTTTTGCCAGGTTGTCTTTGATGAACGCCAAGGCCTCCTTGGCATCCTCATCCATATCAATCCTCAGGATGTCCCGGACATCTGAGTTGTCCAGCTCAATTATCACTTTTTTAAGATTCATTGCGTTAATCTCCATCATCCATATTTCTCGTAGTCCTCTCTTCAAAATTCCTCTTTCTCGGCGAGCAAACGAGAGAGTTTGGCCCCTCTGCTACACCTCAAAGTGAAACCTGCTCATGTATTCCCTGAGCCTTTCTTTATTTTGTTTATCAAGTGGTGGACAGTCTTCCGGGTTTTTTGCCCCTTGGGCCACAAGGGTAGCAAAGACCGTGCAAGTGGACTGCCCGCATTCCCGACAATTGGTCTTTGGCAACAGCTTCAGGATCTCAAGGACTTTTGGTTTCGGCGCACCCTCATAGCTTGGTTTGATTTCTTCCCGCTTTTCCCAGGCCTCGTTGATCTCCCGCCTGAGCCATTCAAGGATCTTCTCGGCCTCCTTTTCATCCCTGAGGGCGTTGACTGCAATTTCTCTAGGATGGACCGTGATGAGTTTGCCGTGGATCCTGAACATCACGGCCGGGGGATCCTTCAGGTATTCAAAACCACCCAGCACCGCATTAAGATATGGAAGCACCTCGCAGATGTCTTGATCCAGGTGGGCGATGCAGTGGAGAGATTGAAAACTGGGGTTGCACTCTGGCCGTGATATTTCCTTGGTATATGATTTAAGTAACATTATTACACCCCCCTTCATAATGTACGTTTTTAGCTATGAGCTATAAGCTCAGGGCTACGAGCCTTTCAAAGGCTCGCGGGTCATATGGTAGACTCCGGTTGGCGTCTCAACGGCATATGGAAAATACTTTCTCTTAAACCACAGGGCCACATTGACCAGGCTGATCAAGGCCGGCACCTCTACAAGGGGCCCGATAACCGCCTTTCATCAGGGATCCTCCTTGTTCATATTGTGATAGGCCGAAATATGATATCTAATGAACATCAATAGCGAAATGCCTATCTGGCTATGTAACCTGGGCAAAAAAATTTATTTCCTGCGGATATCTTCACGACGAATCATGGGAAGCCTCTCCACAACAGCAGAGACCTTTGGATCATCCTGCAGCCAGTGTCTGAGATTATCCAGAATCGCAGCGACATAGGGACTGGCACTCCCATCCGTGAGATGATAATTGACCCAGATACCGTCTTTTTGTGAATTCACCAGACCAGCATCCTCCAGCAATCTCAGGTGTTTGGAAACAGTGGGTTGGGCTACTTGCAATGCTTCCTGCATCTCACAGACGCACATCAGCTTACGCTGTAACATCTTTATGATTTTCAGTCGATTAGGATCAGATAGGGCTTTCATTACTTTAATAAAAGCGTTCATAGAGCGCCCTTTTATATATTTCCATATGTCCATCTGGTAATCTAAAACCTTGTCTTTTTGTTGTCAAGTAAATTTCATTGTGCCTGTGATTTCCTGAGCATCTCAGGGAACCTTTTCCGATACAAATTTGGGAACATTCTTTGCCTTGATTTTAATCTCTTCCCCGGTCCTATAGGTCCCCTCCTCTGCATTGTACGCCAATCTTGCCGCGACGCCCTCATAATCAGGGGCTTCGGCCTAGACCCGCCTGCCGCGGGCAGGGCTTTTCAAGTTCGGAGCGCGCACGTTTGTGCTGCCCAAGGTCCTCATAAGCCAGAGCTCTCTCATATCGGAGGGCGTGAAGGAGATCATCAGAGCGGTCTTTTTTGCGGCGGAGGGCTCTGGTAAGGACGTCTCGCGCTGCTTCGTTGAGATGTAACTTTCTTAAAGCCTTTGCCTTGTAAAGCAGAAGGGCGGCATGGATCTCGGATTGGTTCCCTATACCTTCAGTCATGTAGACCACTCTGCGAAATAGGCTTGGGTCATTAGGGCGAACTTCCATAAAGAGGTCTACAAGGGAAAGCTTGATCATCACGTCATTAGGCTCCAGCCGACGAAGGTTGTTTAGACAATCAAGGGCACCCTTCCATTTTTCCTGTCTCTGGTAGATTTCCAGCAGGGCCAGGAGGATTCCCCTGACATCAGGACCAACATGGGCTGAGACCTCATTGGTGATTGGCAGGCTCATGGTGGCTGAAATGCCATATTTGGAAAAATACGCCCCAAGCCTACGGTGGTTCTTGTAAGCAGCAACAAGATATTGTTCAGCCGCTTTAAGCATGCCCGTCTTGAAGGCCAGAAACCCAGCAAGATAAGCACCGTTTGCTAGATGGACTGCCCTTCGGAGGTGTTCGAAGGCCTTGTCTTCATCACCAAGTGCCAACTCTCGCATACCGTCCACCGAGGCCTCTTCTTCATCCGGTGTGAAGAGCCGCTTGAAAAAGCCGAGGGTTAGGCGGTCCTCTGGCGGAACAGTCGG
>QMLZ01000399.1 GCA_003646995.1 Deltaproteobacteria bacterium
ATCTGGCCGGCAATGTCCGGTTTTCAAAAAACTGTAAGGAATTCCGACACCATTTTGGGGCGGATTTTTCTGTGAAAATCTGATCCATTTTCTGGGTGGTTGCTATTTATCTATAATTACAGGGTGTTAAGCAACCTTTGAAGGAAGGGAGGGTTGATTTGTTGGTGCTCAAAAACTGTCGGATAATTTTATAGTAGTGGGGACTGTGGCAGAGTGTGTTTTGAAAATGACTGGCAATTCAGTTGGTTAGAGATGTGGCATTATTATTGCTGTTATACCTAAACAGATAAAAAGGGCTGAATGTAAATCAATTTTTCGAGGGAGGAGAGAGATGAAAAAATTATTAATTTTAATGGCAGCAACGATGTTAGTGATGGGTTTTGCTGCGAATGCCATGGCAGATGGTTACTATGAATTTTCTTCGTTTCACTGGAGTGACACAGAGTTCCGTGGGGGATCAGACTGCGGCAGTTATGGAAACCAAATATATGTCCATAACGGTACCACCTATACTAATAGTAGGGAAATTGATGTTTATACCGTTTCAATTCCCGATATGGACCGACGTGACCAGACGCCATATCTTGAAGGACCAGACGGCATCTATGGAACTGCGGACGATACGGTAAATTCAGACTATCAAACAAGGACCTTGACTTACGAGAAGACGATTACTCTCGGCGGGACTGAAACCATTAACAATATTAATAGGGCGGAAATCTATGTGAATGATTCCGGAATATACATTACTGGCGATAGGAATGACGTGTTGCACTTTGATACAGATGGCAACTATCTTGGGAAGGCAGTGGATAGCACTACTACCGGTCCTGTTGCATCCTTCCTCGGCTATGACGAGGCTAACAGTGTATGGTACATGGGAAACGAGAACAGGCAGGTATACTCATCCAGCGGCGGTGACTGGACATATGAGTTCACGTGGCCGGACATGGCTGGTTCGCACGGCGACGGACTGGAGTTTGTTACTGCCCCTGACGGAACAGGTTACCTTTATGTATCCGATATGACCTCGAACTATATCGGGCAGTGGGCAGAAGGTGACAACCCAGATACCACGACTGTTGAAAGTGGCTGGAATGAATGGAACCGTTTTGATTATGCTGAGAGGATGGGTGGAACTGCTAAGTACGTTGAAGGAATGGGCTTTGGTGCCCTTGGGCACTTCTGGGTAACCTCGGCATTCTGGCCAGGCGAAAGTGGTTCGGCCTATCTTTATGAGCTGGGTGGCGGCGAGATAGGCGGGTACACTCCTCCTCCTGCCGTCCCCGAACCAGGCACCATACTGCTGGTTGGCACCGGTTTGATTGGTCTTGTACTTGGAAGGAAGAGCTTCTTCAAGAAAAGTTAGGAAACTTTAATAAAGAATAAAAGTCGATAAAAAGAGCCGCCTTGAGGTAGTAACTTTAGGCGGCCCTTTTCTTTCATATCGTGTGCTGATCTATTCGTCTCTTTAATTCCTTTTCAAATGCCTCCGACTCCTTTGGGCTCAGCAATCTGAGGGCCTGCTCAAAGGCCTCCTTAGCCCTGTTTTTCTCACCCATCTTTTGGTGGGTCAGTCCCAAATGATAAAGGTAGTAAGGATTTCTTTCCGCCAGGCTAGCAGCCGACTGAAACCCTCTGAGGGCCTCCGGGTATTTCCCTTTCTGATAGTAGACCCACCCCAGAACATCCTGAGATTTGGCGTCTTTAGGGAATTTTTGGGCAGCCTCTTCAGCATAGCGGAGGGCATTCTTGTAGTCGCTGAGCTTGTCGATATATATCAGGGCCAGTTCCTGGTAAGAGACAGGAGATTTCGCATTGACCTCCATTAGTTTTTTGTACACCCTTACGGCCTGATCAGTCTCCCCCTTTCCAAGATGGGCGGTTCCCAAAAACAGGTATCCCTGCGGAATGGGCGGATAAAGATCCGTGATCATCTTGGCCCGTTTAATGACGTCGTCATACGCTTTCCTTTGCAGGTCAATCCGGCAGAGGGCAAAGTTGGCGTTCAGAAAATGTTTGGTGGCGAGGTCCTTTTTCTTCAGAACCTCCCTGTACTGGTCGGAAGCCTCCTTAAGCCGTCCCTCTTCAAGGTTCAAGGCGGCCAGCCCCATGCGGAGTCTTGTCTTTTCTGAAGCAGTCTTTATCCCCTCTTTATAAGTACTTTCTGCATTCTTGAAGTCTTTCACGGCCAGATATGTCTGGGCCAAAGAGAGATAAAGTGCAGGCGACTTCGGGGCCTCCTTCTTGATGAACCCGGCCTCCTTGCTAAAGTTTTCCTCGTCTCCTAGCCCTTTATACGCGGCCGCCATAAGGGCTCGGGCCTCTATGTAGTTTGGCTCCATATTGAGTACCTGCTCACAGATGGAAATGACATTTTTGAATTTGCCTGCCTTCAGGTATTGCTCAGCAACTAAGATGTGGCGGGGAATGTCCTTTTCAGATGTCAGGACTATTTCACCCGGCTTTGGCAGGCGCGACCCTTCGTCTTGAATCGGAATTGCTAGTACAGATCTGCCTTGCGACAAGATGATCCAAAGAAAAAACAAGAGGACAAAAACAGGTAAATTCATTCTTGAAAAAGACTTCATGGTCGCCTCCCTTTGTAAAGGTTTTCTTTCTTCACGTTCGCTCTGTTCCCTTTCCAGACCTTAACTTTTATCAAAAAGTAGCTGATAAAGAAATAAGAAATCGCCTTTTAGGGATCGCAACGCGTTCAGGCCCTTGATGATATTACCGTCGAAAATCCTGGTCCAATCGTACGCTGTCGCCGCAAATCCCTCAATAATCTTCTAATCTTTGGGAGTTAATCCTTTGAGGATCTAATTCCCTGTAGCTTGCTATTTTCCTTGCCCCTCAAGATACCCCGTCTGCTTGCAGTGGGGTAGTTCATTTTTCAGAAATTTTCAAAATACACCCCGCCTGCAGTCTCCGCCTGTGTAAAGTTATCCGGCAGTTCTGAGCAGTAACAAGCCAATCCTTTTGTGCAACACAAGGCCACTTAAGACCCTTTAATGTCCCTATCGGGGATGGTTGAAATCCCTCGCCTTTAGGCGAAGGGTATAATTGGGGGACAGGTCAATTATGTTCAATAATCAATTCCTCTCCCGACCAGTAGATGCACCCATGGCTGGATAGAGATGACCATTCACAAGCCATCTATTCCAATAGGTATCAGCCAATTTGTGCAATCCCTGGATTAATTCCGGTCGTTAAGCCCTCCAAGACCAAAGGCACAAAA
>QMLZ01000400.1 GCA_003646995.1 Deltaproteobacteria bacterium
GATCCACAAGAAGAAACAAAAATAGAAGAACTATTGGAAAACATTAAGCATGGAGGAGCTATAATAATAAATTTGAAAGCGAAAAACGTGGTAACACAGCAGATCGTAGTACAAACAATCATAACAAAAATACAAGAAATTTTGGAAAAACCAGATTCAACCCCATTGTTCCTTTTCGCGGAGGAAGCACACCTATACCTACAAAGAACAATTTGGACAGATATTGTAACAAGAATGAGACATTTAGGAGCGTTTCAATTCTATATGACAAATACGCCAACCTCTCTGGATGAATTGATAATTAGGCAAACGGACAACATATTCATATTCAACCTAACAAATCGAAGCGACCTAAACCATTTGTTACCAGCAACGAAAATAGATGAGGAAACAATATTTTCAATAACAAAAGCTTTACCGCCAAGAACATTCCTGGCAATAGGGCAAGCAACAGGAGAATATCCGTTTATGGCACAGACAAAACCGCTAAAACAAAAAACAGCAGGAAAAACAAAACTACTATGGAAAAGAAACAAATAACATGAGGGCAATGCTTATACTTATTAAAGTAGAAACAAGATATTCGAAAGTCGAACCTTCAACTTCTAAGCATTTTAAAGGTTATAGACAGGCCTAAAATTAATGGCAAAGTTATCTGGCAAGTTGCTGAGAATTGACTTTTTCACCTAGATAACTTAATCTTCAATTAATGACTTAAGAAATTTTCGAATATTTTCGCGAGCAATCCTTATGTCATTAATAGGAACTTTAGTTGTCCATATATCGACAACCTTCGTATCCGTTTTTATCCTAAATCTTTCTAATTTCCCAACTTTTTTCTCATAAGTTGGATAGATGGCTCCAACCTTTTGAACGTTAAATTTTATGGCATAAGATAATAGCTGATATAGGTCAGTTTCAGCTAAAATTTTTTGTTTGTATTTTGCATCTACGATCGAGAAAATACTTCCTTCCTTTAAGAGGACTATATCTGGCTTAAGTCGAATTTTTCTCTCTGGCTCATCTATAAGATATTTTTTTATCTCATAGGATCTTTTAGCTTTCACACCAACCTCTGTGGCAGTTTCAGTTATGAGGCGTCTTACAAAACCTTCATACACGGTATTCATATCGACATATATGCAATTTCGTAATCCTACATCGCTTCCAAACCCTACATAATTAATGATAGCATTGCTTAAGTTAAACAATTTTTCGAGATATTCTCTCTCTAATGGTATGTCTATCGATTCAGAAGATGTATGATCAACTTCCCATAACTCAAAAAGAGCATTATTAATTAATTTTTTATCTTTTTCTATCCATTCTGAAAATTTGCTGTTTAATAATTTTTTGCACGCTCTTTTAATTCTATAGTTCACTGGTGTTTGAATTGTTTGCTCACTTATTGAACAAACAGCGACTGGAATAGAAAACTTGATGAAAGCAGTTATTGTTTCTGAAATGAGGATTTTTCCTTTAATACCCGGAGAGGTTTCAATTTGTTCAATTTCTTGAGCATGAAACCCCCAAGCCAATGCTTGCTGAAGACATTTTAGGAATTCTCTAATTATAACAAAGAAAAGAATTTCTCCAAATTTTTTTATTTTTTCTCTACCTAAATACAGTAAAATATTTCTTATTTCTTGTATTCGAAAACCTGAGGAGTAGAGAAAAAATGTCACAAAATCCTCGACTTCAATTTTAGGTTGAATAATTAGGTTCAAACCTTTAGTCCTCAGACGAAACAGAGGAAAAATACCAACAAAGTGTTTTGCCTTAAGCAATATTTTTCCTGCCCTTAACACCCCTTCTACTATTCCTCGTCGTTGAAGTTTATCCAAGGCAGCGAGAAATTCTTTTTTATTAAATAAATATTTTGGGAGAGGTTCAGATTCCTCCCACTCTTTTAGAATTATTTCTTCGTACATCATTTTACCCAATTCCAAGAATCTCCTCAATTTCTTTTACTATATCTTCACTTTCCGCAAAGTAAGATTTAATTAATGGTTTTAACACAAATCGCCATTCTCTTTTCAAACTTTCAATACCTTTTACGTCTTTGAAGAATAAATGTCCAATTCCTGCCCTTCCTAATTTTTCCTCAAATTTTCTGTTTACTAGTTCAAAAATTTTAATACATTTTTCTTTTACGGAGGTTTCAACATTTTCTAGCAACTTTGATAGTTTTTCCTTATCAGCTTCCATTTCAAAAATATTGAACCTTCTTCTTAACGCTACACCAATCTCAAAAGTACCCCTTTCAACAGTATTGGCCGTGGCAATAATATAGAGATTTTCCGGAATTTGTAAGGGCAAATTAGAATAGAGTAAAGTTACTTTTTGATCTCTATATTCTAGTGCATATAATAATTCTCCAAATACGTTGTACACGTTAGCCCTATTTATTTCATCTAAGACGATCACATATTTTTTATTGGGATTTTTTTCAGCCCTCCTACATAAATTAACAAAGACCATTGGCTTATATTTCACAGTAAAACTGCCATTTGTTGGTTCAAACATTAATCTTTCCATAAAATCCTCATATCTGTAACTTGGGTGAAATTGTAACACAAGCCATTTTCCATCTTTATTTTCATTGGTTAACTTATAGGCTGCCCACATAGCTAAATGTGTTTTCCCAATTCCTGGCGGGCCCATTAGAATTACTTGCTTTTTTTCTTCTAGAAGTCTTATAACATCATCTAGTTCGTCTCCCTCCGGTTCGGGTTGAGGTGGTGTTTCGTTGAATTTAAGTTCCTCATATTCTTCCAATCTTATTGCTGGTCTAAGAACGTCTAGCGCTTTTAAGAGTATGAGAGTTTCTCTTATGGCAAGTTCTACCTCTCTTCCATGTCTTCTTGAAAGATCTCTAAGAACTTCGATCACGCCTTCCTTCGCTCTCTCTAGATGAGATAAGATATAATCAGCTACTTTTTGTCTCAATGACGCCGAATATTCTGGGCTTGTAAGTAAGATTTCAGCTCCTTCAAAGTCTAATTCTTCCCATTTTTCTACAGGCTTTCTCTGGACAAATAAATACCATAACTTTTCAGCAACTTTTCCTATATCCTCAACATCACTTTCTACAATTTTTCGTATACCCTGCGATAAACCATATTTTACAGCATATTTGACAAGTTCATTAATATCTATCATTTAATCGCCTCAGATAATATATTTTCAAGTTCTTGAATTGCTTTATCTTTTAATTCTTTACTTTTCAAAA
>QMLZ01000401.1 GCA_003646995.1 Deltaproteobacteria bacterium
ATGCAAGGTGACGTAAACTGAGTTTGAAAGTATAACGGCAACTGAAGCTGGAATGGAACTCCCGGATGCTGATTTAAAAACCGATACCGCCGGGAAACGGCAACACTTTCAAAAGGACTTTTTTTACAGACTCGTTAGCTTATCAGGGGTATCAATATGACGAATTATTCAGATAGAATTAAACCTATAGATTATGGGATACATACCTATTTAGAAAATCTTTTAAAACGAAATTATCAAATACCAACTTTTCAGCGCAATGTTGTGTGGGATGAACAAAATGTAAAAAAATTATGGGATAGTATTTATAAATTTTATCCTATAGGTAGTATCTTAATTTGGAAAACTGATATTAAGTTACAGAATCATCGTTCAGTTGGTGGACATATCATTCAAAATGAGAATATATCAGAATATCAATATATTTTAGACGGACAACAAAGGACAACAGCTCTTTTAACATCCCTTTACGGTGGGAAAATTGAAGGCAGAGAGGATTTCGATCCAACTATTTATATTGATCTTACAATTGAAGATGAGAATGATATAGATGATGAAAGTTATAAAAAGAGATTTTTATTTTGGTATGAAATTGATGATAAAAATGGAACCTATCTGCGCAACAAATCAAGAATGGAAAAATATAAAAAGGGGTTAATAGTAACACTACAAGATATAAAACATAATTATGGAGAAGTAGAAAAAAGGTTAATTGAACTTGGATTAGAATATGAAAGTGGTGAAAGACAAAGGTTAATAAGGATTAGAAATGTATTAGATAACTATCGTATATCCTTTATTGAACTTAAAGGGATTCAAGTTGCACAAGTTTGTCAGATTTTTGAACGCATCAACCAAGAAGGTAAGCCCTTAGATATTTTCGATATTGTTGTTGCAAAAACATTTAGGCCAGAAAGCAAAAATATTGAAGGATTTTATCTAAGAGAGTTAATAGATGATTTTAGAAAGGAATCAGATGGTAATTATAAAAATATAGATGACTTGACATACTTACAAATAATTGACACCATTATTAATCAAAATATAGAAAATTCTAAAATTTATAATATTACTGAGAGATATTTGAGTGAAATAAAAACAGAACAAATTGAACAAGTCTGGGAAGAAACTAAAAAAGCCATATTGAAATTGTTTGATTTTTTCGACAATCACTTGCATTTAAAAGGGCCAGCCTTAATTCCCTTCAGGTATTTTTACATGGTCATAGCATCTTATTTTTATGAAAACACTGCGCCAGACTATGAACTTTTAAAAAAATATTTTTGGTTTTATTCTTTCCACAATGAAGAGTTATTAAGAAATACAACTCACTTATGGGAACATGTTAATTTTTTAAATAAAGCTAAGAAAGGAGAAACTGTAAGTTTTCCTAAATTTATCATTGACAAAAATGTTATTAGAACATCGTCTTATCATTCCCGCTCAAGGATTTCTAGGGCGATTTTGTCGTTGCTTGCATATCAGGAACCAAAAGATTGGCAATACCATGATAGACATGTTTTATCAGAAGTATATTATATCTTAACAGATTATCCTAATCTTCATCACATTTTCCCCGTCAATTTCATAGATACAAATCAAAATTATGGAGAAAATGTCAACAGTTTAATGAATATTGCATACTTAACTCAAATAACAAACTTACAAATTAGCGATCAAAATCCGATTGATTATTTAAAGAATTATGACAATTCTTCTTTTGAAGAAGTGTTGAAATCTCATTTAATACCTCTGGAAATTTTGGAGTGGGCCAGGAAGAACACGCTGCCTTCTGATGCTTTAGATAAGTTTATTGAAATGCGTACAGAAGTTATTCTTCAGAAAATACAATCTTATTTATCAGGGATTGATATAGAAATTATTGATACAAAATAGAAAGCTAACAAGCCAGTGCACCAGACCGCCAATCCGCTGCGCCCTTTGGGCTTGTGTCTTGTCGGCTGGTGACTTTTTTACGTTGTTGCCGGACGCTCCGCGCCCGGCAACAATCGCCGCGTATTACCATCCGCTGGGTGCTCGGCGCTCCGCGGCGATTAGCCGAAAAAGGGGAGTAGTCGTGAAAATTTTGGTCGAGAATCAAATACAGAAGGCAATAAGTCGATGCAAACCGTCCAAGATTGCTGTTGCGTATATAGGCGCTGATTGGAAAGAATTTATTCCAGATGCTGTTAGCTTGAATGCAGTAATCGTTTCGCCAACCTTCGGCAGCAATCCCTGGGCAATCACGGACCTCGCCAAACTGATCGGCTGGGATAGAATCTTCTTCCTCGACGAGTTACATGCAAAGACCTATGTCGGAAAGGAGTCGGCCGTTATCGGAAGTGCCAATCTCACGCGTAATGGACTTAGCGGGGAAGGATTGGTTGAGCTATGCGTAGAGGTTAATGCCGACGAAAGCCTAAGGAAACTTAATGAAGCCTTCGATGAGATGAAGAAACGGGCTCAAAAGCAGTACCCTACGACAGAGTCAAAGAAGACGCGCCTAAAAGAGCTAGAAAAGATTTGGGGGGCTGCGATATCCAATCGGATAATTACAATCAAGTACAGAAACGCACGATCGTTCTCAGACTTCGAACCGCTTGGGGAAGACCATTTTTACGTTCTTTGGTACCAACCCGTTGACTGCAAGTATTCAGACGACGTAAAAGCCATACAGTCCTTAATAGTGGATGACATTCATTTCGCCAGCAAAGATAAAGTTGAAACGAACAAGTGGGCGCTCGTTTGGCGTATTACGAATTCGTCTAAACCGCACAGGTCTGCTAGGCCGTATTGGCTGTACATCCACGAGGTCTTTGAGAATGGCGTAATTGACAAAGGGTATGAGTATCCCAAGTGCGCCATTCAAAGGAAGGATTTGAAAGTTCCATCTCCTCCATTTGAGATAACGAGCGATGTGGCTGAGGCGTTCAAGAAAGCAATTCAAGAGGAAGAAATCGCAAAATACCTAATACAAGATCATCTGGATGTCTTCAGCCTTGCTTATTCGCTGAATGGTATGCCGTTGCTTATAGAAAAAATGAAGGAATATATGGCTAAACAAATCAAATGCAGCTGACGCCAAAAGACGGCGCAGCTGATTTGTAGCGTTGTGCTGAGCAAATAATAAAAGGGGGAATAGCATGGCAAAAAGAATCTGCCCATTCTGCAAAGAAAAAGTCAAAGAAAATGCTACAATTTGTAAACATTGCGGAAGTAAGCTGCCA
>QMLZ01000402.1 GCA_003646995.1 Deltaproteobacteria bacterium
GATAAGACCGGGGAGGTCAGCGTTTTTTTGCAACCTCAGGAGTCAACGACACTTCCACCACCCGGGACCACAATCTCTTTTTCTGTTACGGCGAGAAGACAGGACAATCCATCCTCAACCCTTACTCAGGATGTAGACTTCGTTATGCCGGAGCTTTATGCGCTTAATGTCAAAGCAAGTCCGAAGACCGTATATACCACTCCCTCAGGAACGGTTACTACAGAGCTGCATCTTATAAATACTGGAAACGTCGCCCAAACCATAACTTTGAATCTAAACGTACCTGATGGGCTATCGGTTACCGGATTGGAGACCCCAATAAACCTTGCCCCCGGTGAATCTTCCACAAAGACACTGACCTTCACTGCCAACGGACTGGAACTGGATACTGATTATTATGCAAAAGTGGTTGCAGCTTACGGTGAATCGGGAGACAAAGAAAAAGAGGTTTCCCTGCGTATCCACGTTGCTGCTCCAGGATCCATCCAGGCACTTAATTCAGCAAATTACGCAGAAACAATGGGGCGAGACGACCTTGCACGGACGCTTGAAACCCTGGGGCACGATATGAGCCACCTTTACCGGGAACAAGGGAGCGAAGTTTACAAAAGCAGGGTAACTTGTGGATTAAGTAATCTTATAGGGCAGCTTGATGATCCACTGCTATCACCCTTTGTGGGCGCTCTAAATAGTTCTCTCAATACCATTTCAAACAGCACCCCAGACAATATGGAAACTGCCCTGGATGCTCTGGCATTAGCGCTTTCAGGGCTTGAAAATCGTCTGAGCATCTTGGCAGAGCATGACTTTGAATGTGCTCTCAGGCCAAACAGTGCAACTGCTCTACCTGAAACCCCTACCCGTTTCAATCTTTATTTGAAGAACAAAGGGAATAAAACCACCACATATGATTTGAGCCTTTCAGATCTGCCCGATGGTGTTAGTGGTGAGCTAAACCAGACTTCCATCACTCTGCCTCCGGGCTATTCCATTGTGCCAGGACTCTCTGGGACAAATATCCTTCCCGTAGAGGTCTACGTTACCATTACACAACCGGCGCATGAACTTTCCGCTTTCCAATTCAAGGTAAATATCACACCCCGTGAAGCCCCCGACATCGCACGATCTGCAGATGGTTCGTTTGTGGCAAGAGACGAACTGGTGAGTATAACCTCTGTTGTTGCTACTCCTGCTTTTACTGAACCGGGTGGTGAAGTGAATGTGAAAGCCCGTGTCCTGAACGCAGTAAATAGTGATAGGACTGTTTTTTTCTCCTTTGCGGTGAAAGATTCGACGGGGTCAGAAGTTTACAGGTCAGAAGCCAGAGAAACGAAGCTTACCGTGGTTTCGTCGCTCGATACCTATGATCTTGGAAGCTTCGATACCGCCGGCCTCAGCACCGGCAATTATACTATCGAAGTTTCCGGTTTTGATGAAGACGGCAAACCCATACCCGGCGCAGAAGGAAAAGGTAACGTGCTTATCGGTTCACCTATTAATGCATCCATGTGGCTCACTCCTGACACGCTTCCACCGGGTACCGGGACAGTTACGTGTACACTCGATATTAATAGTCTCGTTGACTATTCGGAAGGGGAGATCAGCCTTGTGGGGCTCGCCGATCCTCCCGGGAATATCTATGATCTAGCCGTCTACGGCGACTATGTCTATGCAGGAGGTTTTGGATATTATGGTGGCGTTGCCCAAACCGTGATTATTGATGTGACTGATCCGCTCAACCCCTCGGTAGGAGACAGTCTAGACGTGTATGGTGAGGCCACGATTGCTGGAGATAATCTTGCCGTTGGTTCCTCTGATGACGGGAGTGGTATTAAACTGCGCCTCTATTCTCTAGAAAACCCGGGTTCTCCTCAGAAAACCGGTGAAGTAAACAGTGGAATAAGAAATACCTATACCACTTCCTTTTTCACTCACAACAACATGGCTTTCATTACCACTGATGTCATTGCGAGAAGCGGGAACAATATATTCCTTAACCGCGGCGATGTGGTCATGTTTGATATCAGCAACCCATCGGAGCCCCAATCTCTGGGTCTTCTGTTCCACACAGATCATACCACCTATACCAAATGGCCCGGTTCTGATTTTGATATCGGCCAGCAACTGGCAGCAAAAGAAGATACGCTAATGATCCTCAGCACCACTGCGCCGGGCAATGCAGGAGGGGGTACAGGGCAAGTGCTGCTGCTCGATATGTCAAACCCTTCAAACCTTGCGGATCCGAATGGAATTACCTCGCCTTCGGATCTGCCTTCGGTGGAGATCCCGGGTACGACGCTCCTTACCGGGATAGCCGTACAGGGCAACAGAGCACTTGTTGCAGGTTCAACAGGGTCATACGCAGTACTTTCAGGTCATCCGAGGCGTACGGGTAATCTGGTTTTGGCTGTGCTTGATGTTAGTGATCCACAGAACCCGGATGTTATTGCTACTCGTGAATTTCCTGAAATTGAATTTAACGATACCGGCACGACAAATGTCAAGGTTACAGCAGGACCACAGAATATCTTCTCCCTGTCTGGGGTTGTGATTGGCGATCAACCGGTATTGATGCTGGTCGATATTAGCGATTCCCAGAATATGGTGGTCAATACCAAGGATGTAACTAACAAGATTGTGGATACCAAATTTTCCGGGA
Source organism: Deltaproteobacteria bacterium (assembly GCA_003646995.1). Next base: position 2,660 of record QMLZ01000402.1, read on the forward strand.
ACCTTCTTTACGCAACAAGTTTGTCGGGCTTGAGCGTTTACGACATTGGTACAATTACTGGAAGCGTTGTAACGGCCAGAGTGCAGATTCCCAAAAACAGTCTTGTCCCCGGTTCGTTCAATGTTGAACCGGACGTTACAACTTCGGGAAGCGAGTTTGATACGCTTACCTGGAAAAGGACCTTTGATGCCGCAAAAACGGCTGAAACGATAAGCTGGCAGTTAAGTGTTCACGGACTTGTTCCTGGGGAGGCAAGGGAAGTAACAGGAGGAGCAACCGTCAGTTTTGTGGCCGGCGGTACACCCGGGTCAATCGATATTCCGCCATTCAAGGTTGCTTGCAAACAGATCCTCAATCTTAATCCGTCCACGCAGACTGTGAGGCCAGGAGAAGAAGCTGTATACAACGTGATTGTTCGGAATCTTTCAGATCAACCTGTTGAATATGATCTGTCGGTTGGTGGATTGCCGTCCGTATGGGCTCAGATACCGTCCACGATTTCCGTACCAGCGCAGGACGAGGTAAATGTTGACCTTCTTATAAAAACAGATGCATTTGCAGC
>QMLZ01000403.1 GCA_003646995.1 Deltaproteobacteria bacterium
GAAACCTGGGACAAAAGGTCTGCGGGCACACACGCATCCAAGCTGGCCACCTTCGTCATCAAAAACGCTGACACATTCACCTGCAACCACAGGCGCCTGACAGGAATTGCACTCTACATCCTCATCGGTCACTATACCGACAAACACCTTATACGTAATCTCTATCTCTTCACCGACATGAAGCGTTACCATCTTCTTGCCCGAGTAAGTCTTGATGATCCAGTTTGCCCCGTACGATGGTGATGCCACCAAAGCCGCAAACACAAACAATCCCAAAGTCACAGGCAATACGCCAAGTTTCTTCATTCTCCTCATACTATCCCCTCCTTTTTCGGAGTGCTTAAATATCGCTCCAATGTCACTCACCAGGAACGATGGTAAAGTAACTGTCACTTACGTCCTTCCCAAAAATCTTGCCGTTTTCCCCAATCAAAACCACCTTAACCTTGCACTTGGACTTTTCCTTGCTCACATCAGGTATGGTCCAATCGTATGAGCCAGGGTCACTTCCCTTTATCTTTTTGATGAGGGTCCATGTCTTTCCACCGTTCTTCGTATAGAACAGCTTGACTTTTTGTACCGGCTTTTTTGTCTCGTTTGTTGTCCACTCTATTGTAACCGTATCTCCAGACGCTACCGTCTCACCACCGTTTGGGCTCTCTACCTTAACGACCTCAATGGTAAAAACCCCGTCTGATTTGTCCACCCCTATCTTCTTACCATCATCATATGCAACCACCTTCACCAAGCATTTCTTGCTGTTTTTCTTCGGTGCAGGCACATCCCATGAGTAGGTCCCCGGATTTCCGGAAACTGTCTCTATTTCTTTCCAGCTCAAACCACCATCCAGCGAGTAAAATAAGGTAGCCTGATCAGCCTCATCCGTACCATTAATCTCCCAGGAGATTTCATAGTTGCTCCCAGAGGCCAAAACCTCTCCACCGTTGGGCGAGGTAATGGTAAGACCTCTTATGGTAAAGACCTTGTCTGATCGGTCTCCGTTTATTTTCTTGCCTTTTTCGTTATAGCTTACCACCTTAATCAGGCAACCGGCTTTGGTCTTTTTGACAACAGGAACGACCCAGTCGTAACTAGATCCCTCAACCCCTTTTTCAATTAATATCCAACTGGCGCCGTAGTCCGTGGAATACATTAATTTAAACTTGACGGCTTTCGGAGGGGCTTCCCATTCCACTGTATAGGTTGAACCACAAATCAGGGTCTCACCGCCATTTGGCTCCAGAACCCTCGTTTTATCTATAGGAGGAGTATAATCAATTACCAAATAGGGGCCCCATCCGGCACCGATTTCTTTGGCATATCCCGTGTAGTAGCCTGCAGAACGAGTTGACAACATAAGAGAAAGATTGTCGTCCGTAAGGTCATTACTCAACTCCAGCACCCCTGTTGAGAATAGATCAAAATTAACCCAAGCTTGGCCAGTCCCTCCAATATACCCGGAGCCAAGTCTTTCATCGTCTGGCTCCGGCCTATTATTGAAGGTGATGTCCACCTCTGACCAACTGTCGTCTGCCACACGATATACGTCTAGAAGCCTAAGGTACGGATCCCCCGGTGGGAAACTATACCCGAAAAAATACACACGAAACGTAGCAGAGTTGATTGTTGATCCATCCGGAATTGAGCTGATATCGAATTTGATATAGCTGTATACACCAGCGGCATTACTGACTTGCAATGAATTGCCATTGTAAGTTTGATCGGGTTCAGCCTGGTTTACAAAGGCATCGTCTGAAGGATAAATTGTGACCTGATCTGCCTGTACGGGCATAACCATTACCAATAGCACCAACACCCCACATACGATCCAAAATACGCGTTTCACCACATCTACCTCCTAATCCTTGTAATGTCTTCTTCAGGAAAATTTTCCTATTTATCCCCGACAAGTCATTATTCCCAGGGTGCCTCGTATAACGCAAGAAGCATACCGATGCTGCCCTTTCCTAGTTTAAAATTAACCCAATAATATCCATATGTTATCGTGATCGATGAAAAAATTGAAAATATATGTAAAACTTTACTATCTTTTTCGGGAAAATGTTTACCACAATGGTACCTTTTTCTATACTTTCAGAAGTGAGGTGTATAATTTCCCCCAAAAATGCGGCAGGGCACTAAAGTGAAGATAGCAATTCTTAATAAAGGCTATTGATATAGGGTCTACTTCAGAGCTTCGTTTGTTTTGTTCATCTAGGTTGGATATGATTTCTTCTGGGGTAGATATAATTAGAACTCTCCCCAGAAGAAATCATTTGTCAGGTACTTGGGATAAAAAGAAAGTGAAGATATCTCTTAGCAAAACTTAATTAAAAAGGGACCGGGGCAACTTGATAAGCCTTCTCCGACAGTACTGTATAAAAGCTTAATCGCCAGTGTTCTCCACGAATCCCTTACCCTCAAGGAACTCCACTATGGCATCTGCCATATCCGATCCTGTTGTTATGTTAGGATCATCAAATTTTTTTATTCTCTGGTAATTCAATTCCAAAGTCTCAAAGGAGGATAAATCAGGGTCATAATTGACTGCGTTCAAGAATCCTTTCAAAAATTTTATATATCCTTTTTTATTGACTTTTCCTTTCAATACCATCATAGCCCCTAACTCCGAGTGCCTCATATCAACAGTAAGGGCCACCTTATCATTCTTTCCGAGATCCACCATGTAGACAATGGTGTCGGGGTCTTCACCGATAGTATATCTTTCGTAATACTTGCCGCCGCCTTCTTTCCAGGTAATTATTAATTCCAAATAGTTTATATTGTATTGGTCCTCCCAAGCACTATCTGGAGGCTCAGCCTCAATCACCAAGAAATGGCGGTCCCCAACATCATTAGTTAGATTATTCCAACTGCCATCTTTGTACTCATAAAAGGTCTTAATTACGGCCTTTGCCTTTAAAACAGTTACCCGTGCCTCCTGGGCATTAACTGCAGAAATTCCCAATGAGAAAACCAAGGCTAAAGTCAAAAATAAAATCATAATTTTTTTCATGCTCTCCCCCCCTTCCTGTTTAAAAAAATCCCCAATTTCACTTATGGTTGAATCCTGAAATACTTATCACTTACATCCTTACCCATCACCTTCCCGTTTTCCCCTATCAGCACCACCTTCACTCTACACTTATCCTTTACTTTAGGCACATCCGGTACCTCCCAATCATGTACCCCAGGGTTCCCATTCAATATCTCAATA
>QMLZ01000404.1 GCA_003646995.1 Deltaproteobacteria bacterium
ACTAATCTTCAGATCGGCAGAAAGTTGGTTAGGATCCACCTGTCCTTTTGTATAAACGGCGATATCGATGTCCTTAGCCTTCCTATCCTTTGTTGCAGAGCCATAAAGATAAGCGAAAATAACCCTATCGTCGTTTTCTAATGCCTGAATTATGATGTTAATTGGTACAGAACCCTTTTTCATCTTTGGAACGGACGCCATGAATGATGGCTACTGTTTTTAGGCTAAAGTTATGCAAGGGCAAAAAGATTATTTTAAATGTTCCCAAATTTGCAGACTATTGTCAACGTTGAGGGGATTAATAGATTTAAGGAATGTCTATGCAGGTTGATGCTCTGCTCTTAATAATGCATTTACAGTCTTGACAGGGTTGAAAGTGATCAATGGCACTTCCACGAAAAATGTTATCCACCTTGCCATTGCCCCGTTCCACAGTCCAGGGAGTTCCAAGGCCTTGAGATCCCTGCCATCCTTTGACTTCTTGGAAATGAACACAGCATCAGGGTCAACGAACTGCCTGAGATCAAAGGGATTTCCTTGCCAGTCCCTCACTCCGCATGCAAGATCAACAGGATTGAAGTGAGTTGATGCCCTTAATATGGCCTGCTGCTCCTCGGAGCTTGGGTCAATCTGGGCCACTTCCACGATTTGCCTGCTCACTTGTCCATCCTTGTCCTTCACCCAGAAAGGCCCCCCGCCTGGCTCCCCGACATTTCGCACCATGCCGCACACGCGAATGGGTCGGTTTAGCAATTTCAACAGGAAGTTTCTTTTTGTGTGGCGGTCAAGGGTATCAAATTTATCAGGGAGATTGGCCCTCAGCTCGTTTTTGAGAAAATTGAGAATCTCTTCTTGCTCGGCATGGGATAAACTTGCCTTTTCCAAGTTACCTAGGTACCCATGTATTCGCGTCTGAAGGCTTACAAGCATGCCGCCAAGGATCTTTTTCCACTTGTATGTTTCCGGCTTCAGGTGATCAGGCACAACGTTGTCTATGTTCTTTATGAATATAATATCTGCGTGAAGATCATTTAGGTTCTCGATTAGGGCTCCATGGCCTGCTGGGCGAAAAAGAAGCCTCCCATTGGCCAGCCTGAAGGGCCTTCCCTCTAAGTCTATTGCAATAGTATCAGTTGATTTTTTTTGAACCGAGAGCTCCACGTGATACTTGACGCCGATTTGTTTCTCGTACCTAGGGATCGCGGCATCCAGAAACGAGCGGAATTTCTCCATGTGCTCGTCAGCAACAGTAAAGTGTAAGGGCGTCCGGCCACTTGCGTCAGCCACATAGTGGGCTGCCTCCACCAGGTGTTCTTCCAATGCAGTTCGTGCCTTTCCATTGTATCTGTGGAACAACACAAGGGCTTTTGGTGTATCCGCATAATGAAGCCCTTCGGGGCCCAGAATGAAGCGAACGATATCCCTGAAACGGCCGGTTTCATATAATTTCTCGATGTCGTAACCTTTCTCGCGCATTACCCGGCACAGTTCGTAGTAGAATCCCAAGTTTTTCAATCCCCTGATAAATTCAAGAAACTCCTTGCTATCCTTGTCACCTTGCTCTGCCAGCCCTGCCAAGGTTTCAAAGGACAGTTCTTCACCCCTATTGAGGTACCTCTGAAGCACCCTAAACATCCTCGTTGCAGCGCCCGAGGCAGGCACGAACTTGAGAAAACGACCCTTTTGCACCTCCTGTTCAAAGATCTCAATGTATCTCTGTTGATCCTGTGGATTTATCTTTTCTATGCCGTCACCTATCTTGCAGGGGCGCACCAGGTGAAGGTAAGGGGTGGGTCTATTGAGCTGCTCCAACTGCCTTAACACGGCCTCAAAACTAAGCCCGTGTTCCTTAATCTGCTCCAAGTCCTCTTTGGAGAATATATCTGACGCAATCATAGGATTCTCCTGGTTGTGTAATGTAGGGGCCGAAATATCTAGAATGCCGAATGCCAAAATCCCAATGTCAAATACCACAGAAGCCAGGATATAGGAGCCAGAAGTCAAAAGTTAGTAGTCAGTAGACAAAAGCCAGAAGGAAGAAAATGCGGGCCTTGAGCCTTATGCCTAATGCCTTCAGCCTGCGCCTTAGGCGCTTTGTCATTTGGGCTTTGACATTTGTCACTCCTCTCGTCCCCAATATTCCATCTTTCCAGTTTTTCACCATTCAACATTCAAAATTCATAATTCACAATTGAAAATTGCTTTCCCCACCTCCCAGCATTCTAGCATTCTAGCATCCTGGCTTTCCAGCTTCTCAATATTTTTATAGAATTTTGTGTAAATACCGCTATAATAATAAAGATGCAACAGATTTCCGTTTTCCTGCCGGGGGTATTCCAGCCCACCCTTCGAGAAATACAAAAACAGAAGTGCCTCAAGGCATCCTGTCATCTCGAAGCTCGGGTGCCCGACGACAGGTAAATTCCCGGCAGAGATAAACATGATTGGAGGTTTGCTAATTGAATCCATTTTATAAGAACCTCGCCCTTTGGCTGGTTATAAGCCTCCTGATGGTTATGCTGTTCCAGATATTCAAGCAGCCGGGCAAAGGGGCGTCCTCCGTGAGCTACAGCGATTTCCTCTCAATGGTTGAAAACGGCTCAGTGGTACAGGTGACTATCCAGGGGGATAATATTTCCGGTATTTCAGCACAAGGGCCGTTTAAGACCTATGCCCCTAAGGATCCTGAGCTGATTAAGCTACTGCGTAGCAAGGGCGTAAAAATAACGGCTAAGCCCAAGGAAGACTCCTCGTGGTTTCAGGTTTTCCTTTCGTGGGTACCCATGCTTCTCCTCATCGGTGTATGGATTTTCTTTATGCGCCAGATGCAGGTGGGCGGAGGCAAGGCCCTATCGTTTGGCAAAAGCCGGGCTAGGCTAATGACAGATTCGCAGGAAAAAGTGACATTCGATGATGTTGCAGGCATTGAGGAGGCCAAGGAAGAGCTTCAGGAGATAGTGGAATTCTTGAGGGATCCACGCAAGTTTACCCGTTTGGGAGGACGTATCCCAAAGGGAGTGCTTCTTATGGGTGCACCCGGAACCGGCAAGACCCTGCTGGCAAGGGCTATCGCAGGAGAGGCCGGAGTGCCCTTTTTCAGCATTAGCGGCTCGGACTTCGTAGAAATGTTCGTGGGGGTAGGAGCATCAAGGGTGCGGGATCTGTTCATACAAGGAAAGAAACACGCTCCCTGCATCATCTTCATC
>QMLZ01000405.1 GCA_003646995.1 Deltaproteobacteria bacterium
AGAAAAGGTTGATTTGCTATTTTCAAATTACCGTTTCATAAGCGTAAGTTTAATAGTATCGATAAAATGATTATCTCCCATTTTCAAGATCCAACCACTATTATTTTGTACTCGACACATTAAAAACATTGAACTTATGTATTTGTGTCATGAGTTCTCAAATTTTAAGAAAGAAGGCGACATGCCTACTCGACAACGAACATTTGAGAGCTTTCAGGGTGCCCGGTTTAAGGTTGGTCTGAGATCCTTTTTGGCCCAGCACGATATTGTCTATCAGGTCCCGCCCAGAGTCTGGCAGGATGGTTTCCCCATTGGCAACGGACAGATGGGGTCCCTGGTTTATCAGCCGGATGGGATAGAATTCGGGATCACCAAGCAGGATGTCTGGGACAGACGAATCTCTCCCCGTGAACTATTGCCCCATAGCGAGGTGGTAGAAGACCTAAAGAATAAAGACAAGCGATTATGGGAAAAACTTAACAAAGAGACTGCTGCCTCTCAAGCTCCCTATCCCAATCCTAAGCCTTGCGGAAAATTGAGAATAGGCATTGAAAAAGGTGCCGACGCCCTACCGCCGGAGGCGACAATATGCGACGCCCAACAGCGACTCTCTTTGTACGATGCTGTGGTGACTGCAGAATACGAGACCAACGTGAAGAGAACAAGGATCAATTCATTTATTTGTGCTCATTCCAATATGATGGTAATAAAATGTGAAGATGACTGGCTCTCATCATATCCGGGCAAGTTGACTCAGACTATTGAACTACACCGATGGGCGGACCCGATATTGGGCACAGAGCCTACGGTCGGATTCGACGATAAACACTTCTGGATCGAATATCTCTTCCCGGATGGATTCAGGTATGTTATGCTGGCCACTGTGGACGGTTTGGCCTGCGAGGTCCAAAGGAAGGACCGTTATACCGTTTCGGTCACCTTGAATCTGGACTATTCGGATGGCAAGCCGAAGCAATACATGATATTTCTGACCGTCGTCACCAGCGGCGAAGCTGAAGATCCGCTGCAGAAAGCTAAAGAGTCGGTAGACGCTGCTTGTGCCCGGGGATACCAGGCCATTTTCTCGGAACACAGCAAATGGTGGCACGATTTCTGGGGTAAGTCATTTATTGAGTTGGACGATGACTTCATAGAAAACCTCTGGTATTTCCAGTTATATCAATTTGCTTCAAGCTCCCGGGGAAAGATCGCCCCCGGCCTTCAGGGCCTCTGGTATCTGAGAGATGAATCGGGGTGGCACGGAGATTATCATGGCGACATAAATATGGTGATGTCCTACTGGCCGATTTTTTCCAGCAACCATTTGGAATTGGGTGAGCCATATTTTGAAACCTTTTATAAGATGCTACCCACGGTCAAGAGGCAGACCAAGGAATTTTACAATATAGATGGAGCTAAGTATCCTATTGCCACAATAATAGACAGCGGCAGGGAAATTTGCACGAATTACTACCGTTATATCCAGTGCAGCAGTGGATTCTATGCCCAGCTCTACTGGTGGGGCTATCTCTACTCTCAGGATAAGAAATTTCTGAGAGAGCGGGCCTACCCGGTAATGAAGGAATGTGCCAAATTCTACCAAGGCTATCTGAGCAAAGACGAGCAAGGAAAGCACTACATCTACCCGAGCTGGTCTCCGGAGCAAGGCCCTCTGTTTTCCAAAAACCCCACCATTGACATTGCGCTCATCAAGGCTTTGCTCAGGGGGACGATCGAAGCAAGCAAGATATTGTCCGTTGACCAGAAAGAGCGTCATGGGTGGCAAAAGATACTGGATAACTTGCCCGAGTATCCCGTCAAAGACAATATGTTTCTGGATTCGGCCAGTGTGGATACCCACATTCCCCTCAATCATCCCAGCCTTCTGGCACCAGTCTTTCCTGCAGGTGAAATTGGTATCAATAGCCCACAATGGTCAATAGCCGCCAATACCCTAAGCCACATTATGGATTGGGCAAAACGCCGGCCATTTGTGAGTGAAGATGGCTGGAATGACAGCTTCACCTGGCCCTGGTTAGCTTGCGTAGCGGCAAGATTGGGCTTAGGAGATAGGGCAAAGGAATTCCTTTATGATCTTGGGGTGAACCAATTTCTCAAGCCGAATGGATTCTTCAGTCTCTGGGCTTGCACAATGCTGTCAGCCGAAGAGAAGCGAAGGGAGGTAATCGTAGATAAAGGATTTGGGGTCTGGGTTTCTACTGCCCGGGAAGGCCGTGAAAGACAGCCCGTTTTCCTTGAGAGCGGCAGCGGATTTATCAACGCCGTTGACGAGATGCTCCTTCAAAGCTATGACGGGGTGATTCGTCTCTTTCCGGCTGTTCCCGCAAGTTGGAAAATGGTTAGATTTGCCGGGTTGAGAGCTGTGGGTGCTTTCTTGGTTTGTTCAGAGTTCAACCAGGGAGAGATAAGCTATGTGTCGGTGGGAAGCTTAGAGGGACAGAGATGTCGAGTGGTCAATCCCTGGCCGGATCAGGAAATAAGAGTGCGAGACCTTACCACGAAGAAAGAAGTGAAGTTTGAAAAGCAGGCCGACAAGGTGATCTTCGATACGAGTAAGGGACATTTCTATGTGGTAGAAAGAACCATGCAACCCATAGAGAGCTTTCCTGTGAAGGCAATAACAGGCGAGAAGAGATCAAAACCGAGGGAATGGTTTAATCACAAAGGGCAGGCCATTTATTTGGGTAAACCCCGTTAGAACTTAAATAGCTACGTTGATTTCGACAGTGGCTCCTTGGTGTTCTGTTTGGGGATTGGTACGCCAGTCGCCAGTCACCAATCACCAGCAACCAGGGAAAGGAGGCAAGTCATGCTTGGTAAGGAAGACCAAATTGGTATGTTGAGATTGATGTACACCATCCGCCAGTTTGAGGAGAAGGCAAGGCAGCTATTTCGTCAGGGGCTGATATATGGGGCCCTTCACCCTTACGTCGGGCAGGAAGCTGTGGCGGTGGGAGCCTGTGCAGCTCTGGAAAACGATGACTTCGTTGTCAGCACTCACCGGGGTCATGGCCACTGTATTGCCAAAGGAGCGGACTTGAAGCGTATGATGGCCGAGCTTTTGGGACGGGAAACCGGATATAGCAAAGGTCGGGGCGGATCTATGCATATGTTCAGTGTGGAAGAGGGACTGTTGGGCGGGAACGGAATTGTAGGCGGAGGGCTTCCCATTGCGCTGGGTTCG
>QMLZ01000406.1 GCA_003646995.1 Deltaproteobacteria bacterium
CCATGCCATCCAAGAACCCGTTGTAGAATTGATGACTTTGGACTGGGTGATCTATTTGTTGGAAAAGAGTTTGCTTCGTCTTCAGGATCGACGGGAGTTGTTATAATGGATCCTCTTAACTATAATGACTTCCTTTATCTCTGGAAGGATTGTACCGTCATGTTGACAGATAGCGGCGGTTTGCAGTAGGAAACGACAGCATTGGGTGTGCCATGTTTGACATTGCGGCAGAATACGGAACGGCCCGTTACCGTGGAGGTGGGAACTAATATACTGATAGGCAACGATATGGTAAAATTGAGATTAGAGGTAAAAAAGGCTTTGAAGGGCATGAAGAAAAATGGGCGGATACCAGACTTATGGGATGGAAAAGCGAGCGAGCGAATTTTAAAAGTTTTTTTGGAGACTATGTAAAACTTTTTCGTCATGCAGAATAATCGCAAGATTCAATTTTTCGTCCACCTTGGACATGCCAGACTTGTCAATACAACGTATCATCCTAAATTTAAAGTCAGCATAAGAAATCAATGTCTGGAAGTCCTATTCCCGGAATCTGTAATTAACTTTTCCTTTAGACTAAATTTAGACCATCGGTTCACATGAAAATCCTTATTCTTTCGCAGTATTTTCCTCCCGACATCACTGCTGCAGCTTTTAGGGTTGGAGAAACTGCAGAAATCCTCGCTGCACGCGGTCATGATCTGATAATCATAACAGCGCAACCCCACAAAGGGAAGGCAGAACATAGAGTGGTGGTTAGTGGGTTTTCAGAAGAAAGGTTTTATAGAACCAAGGTTCTTCCAATTGGTTCCGGGGGTTTTCGCAGATATCTCCAGCATTATATGTCCTTTTTTGTGGGCAGCGTTATCCAAGGAATGAGGTGTTTCCTTTCATACTGGAAGCCGGATGTACTTTGGGTAACCTCTCCACCTCTTTTTGCTGGTATCTCAGGTTATTGCTTAGCAAAGCTCTTCTCATGTAGGTGGGTCTTGGATATTAGGGATATATGGCCTGAATCAGCGGTCGCGGCAGGGCAAATCTCAGACAGAGGGATAGCATATAGGTTGGGAAAGGATTTAGAAAGGAAACTTTATAATAAAGCAGACCATCTGACTTGTGTTTCTAAGCCAATGTCAAAGTATTTGCAACAAAATACCCCTAAGCCGGTTACAACATTGTACAATGGCGTGAAGGCTGATTATCTTTTACAGACGACTCATCGTGGGGTGCACAACCGCATACTTTATGCCGGAAATCTTGGATTGGCCCAAGGGTTGGATGTACTCATGTATGCGTTTTTAGAACTAAAAGATCAAGGGGATCTATCAGAATGGGAGCTGATACTCGTGGGAGCTGGATCCTATGAGAAAGAACTAAGAGGAATTAAGGCGCGGTCTTCATATGGCCATAATGTAAGAATACTTCCTCCAATGGCCAAAACGGAAGTTTTGCGCGAAATGGCCTATTCACGGATTTTGTTTATGAACTTGAAAGGTGACAATGTATTCAAACTAACCATCCCCTCCAAGGTCTTTGACTACTTGTTAGCGGACCGACCTATTTTGGCTGGATTAGAGGGGGAGGGTAGGGAGATACTTGTTGAAACAGGGGGTAATATCTGTTTTGAACCGAGTAATAAGGAGGATCTCAAAGAAAAGCTTTTATACATTATTGCTCATATCAGCGAACTAGAAGAAAAGGCAACATACAACTCGCAATACGTGAAAAAGCATTTCCCAAGGGAGAAGAGCGTTAAAAAGCTGGAGAGTGTATTCAAACAGGTGACTGAAAAGGCAAATTCGTAGTCTGGTGCCATAATAATGGGCACGAAAGCTTACTTCTGATCCTTGGATCAAAGTTATAACTGTCTTTCTATCTCGAACAGATCCCAAGCGGCACACTCTGAAAGGGTTACAGAAGCTATAAGACTCTATTTCCTTAGGGTGAACCGAAAATCGTGTTTTTCGGTGGCTTTGGGAACCCATTTTTAGGGGTGGAACTTACCAAACACCTGATGGATTTTCTCACCAAGTTGGGGATAAAAAAGGATAAGGTCAGGTTTGAAATCGAATCCAGGGATACATACGAAAACAGGACAAGATTCTGTTGAGAAAAGGTTTTGAAACAGAAACAGCATATGATTCAGGTGGCGGATAAAAGACCGGTGAATCGTTCGGGATTGCGGAAACGTGTTGGGGGGCTGATACGGGGTACGACTGTGCTGAATCCCAGGTGGTGGATGGTATATGATCTGCCGGTCGCATTCTTTACCCCCTGGCTGGCCTACGTTATTCTTGGATTAAAGGACAGACATTTCGAGGCCGGCTTGATTCTTATGGCAGGGTTCTCTGTGGCCGTTCTTTTGGCGGCGAACATATGTGGGCTCTACGATAGGGGAATATTCTTATCTTGGTCGAAGGTAATAATTGCACTCACAGCTACGATTGTTATCTCAGTTGTGGCCTTTGGGTTTTTTACAAATGTGCTGCTACTAAAAAAGGTGGGGCGTTTTGTCTTGTTGTATAGCGGCTTGATTTTCTTTTTGGCGGCGTTTATCCCAAGGATTGCGGGTGTCTTATTGAGCAAAAGGTATAAGCGCCGGATCGTTATGGTAGGCTGTCCAAACAGCGACTCTCAACTTTACCTGAAGCTTCGGGGTAACCGCGACTATTTGGAGTTTTTGGGGTATTGTGCTGAGGATGGTAACAGCGATTCTGAGTGCATAGGCAACATAGCAGATATCCCAAGAATATGTTCAAGAGAGTCTGTGGATTACCTTGTTGTGTGCCGGGGCTATATGGAGCGACCGGATATATTGAAGCAATGCTTTGAATCGTTACGGTCCAAGTGCAAGCTCAGTGATGAGTGGTCATTCTACGAAGAGATCTTTGAAGAGGTTCCGGTGAACAGTATTACTGAAAGCTGGTTTTTTACGTCAAAGATAAATATTACAAATCAGTGGCAAGCTTTTCTGAAGCGGATGATAGACATTTTGATGGCCGGATCAGGGCTTATTTTAAGCTTGCCATTAATTCCGCTGATTTGGGTGCTTGTTCGGCTTACCTCTTGGGGGCCTGCCCTATATGCTCAGGTGCGCTGCGGCCATTTGGGAAAACCGTTTAAACTCTACAAGTTTCGCACCATGGTTTTGAATGCGGAGAGAAATGGGGCAGAATGGGCCACAGAGAAAGATCCGAGA
>QMLZ01000407.1 GCA_003646995.1 Deltaproteobacteria bacterium
CCATCCCGGCATTCCTGAGTGCCTTTGCCACGGTTATAATGCCTCGGTTGTGCACGTCGAGGCCGAGCTTGGCGAGTAAAACTTTGAGTCTTCGGTTTTTCATTTGCCTTTCCTACCTGATCGATCTCCTAAGCGGCTGGCCAAATCAGCTAATGTATCAAGGACGCCCTGTAGAACGTTTACATTTGACAAGGTACAGGGTTCAATAGGGTTTTAGGCGAATATAACCGATCACCAAAGGGTTGGAGGTCTCCACAGTCCAAATGCCTCCTTGAATACCTTAAACATTTCCCCTTCAGTGCATCGCACCCGGGCGCATTCCAACGTAAAGGGAAAGATGTTTCTGTTTTGCAGACAGGCCCTTTTCAGGGCCTCAAGGGCCTGTCCCACCTTTGTGTTGTCCCTCTTCATTCGCAGTTTTTCTAGCCTAGCCCTTTGTCTGCGCTGAAAATCATGGTTATAGTGGTACACCTCAATAGGAGGAAGCTGCGCATCAGAGGGGTAGATATTAACACCCACTATGGCTATGTCTCCACTTTCAATTCGGCTTTGCTGCTCTGTGAAATATCCGGAGATTTTTTTGTAAAGCATGCCACTTTCCAGTGCTGATACGTATCCACCACCCTTCTCAATCTCGTCCAGTTCATCCAGAATTCTTTTCTCCATTTCGTTGGTCAACGCCTCAACATAAAAAGAGCCGCCCAGTGGATCAACCACATCAGTGATAGCGGTTTCTTCTTGGATGATTTGTTGAGTCCTAAGGGAGAGTAAGGCCGCTTGCTCTGTAGGGACCGAATATGCTTCATCATAGGAGTCAACATGCAATGACTGCACGCCTCCAAGAACTGCAGCAAGTGCATGGAAAGATGACCGAATAATATTATTCAGGGGTTCTTGCTGGAAGAGTGATACGCCTGAGGTCTGGACATGACACCGCATCCACATGGAGCGATGGTTCCTCGCACCGAACCTGTACTTCATTATTTTGTACCAGAGTCTTCGGACCGCGCGAAGCCTGGCCACTTCCTCAAAAAAATCGTTTCCGATGGACCAGAAAAATGAAAGTCTGGGCGCCACGTCATCAATATCATGGCCTCGTCTAGTCATTTCTTCCAAGGTCTCAATACCATTTGCCACTGCAACGGCCATTTCCGTGACTGCAGAGGTCCCAAACTCCCTGAGGTTGTATCCGTTCAATGTGATAAAATTCCATTTGGGGACATTTTGCCTAATGAACTCTATATTGTCGCACTGAACTCTGAAGCAGTCACGTGGTGGAATATATTCCGAGCCGCTTCGCACCAGTTCTTCAAGGGTAATATCATTTTGAACGCTCCCCCTTAACGAATCCCATGGTATTCCCCGTTCTTCTGCAAGCACCAAGAACATTGGAAACAGTATCGCCGTGTTTGACGGGTAATGGGTTACTATGGAGACAGTAACCTGTTCCAGGGGTATGTCCTTGAATATGAGGGCCATGTCTTCCACAGAATCCACACAAACACCTGACATGCCCACCTGTCCTTCAGCTAAGGGATCGTCAGAGTCATACATTTGGATAGTGGGGATATCGAACAATATGTTTAGCCCGGTGGCCCCGTGAGACAGCATGAATTTAATTCGCTCATTTGTTTCCTCCGGGGACCCAAAACCAGTGAGCTGCCGCATGGTGAATTTTTTGCCCCGGTACATGTTTGGATGAATTCCTCTGGTGAAGGGGGGCTCTCCGGAGTATCCCAGGTGTTCTTGGTAGTCCAGATCAGAAACTGAAAGAGGTGTGTAAATCAGGTCCCTCGGTACACTTGAGCCAAGGATTGTGGAGGGGGTCGAGGACCAATGAGTCCTGTCTGACTCAGGAACCATTGAATCTTTCCATTTTTGGAGTCTTTCCTTGAGGGTCTTGAGAGCTATGGGGCTGTAAAGTGGCGTTTTTGGCTTGCGAGACGTGGCCTCTGCCAAGATTTGCTTTGTGGTCTTGTTCTGCGCCATCAGGGCCTCCTCGGGCATAGCCGCTGATTGTAACTGATAATATCAGTAGACCAGATGGGAAAAGATGTCAATACAAAATTCACCATCCGACCTAGCATTGACAGCCGGGAATATAAGCAATATACTGCCCCAAAGTCATGGGAGGTATTCAGATTTGTTGACCCGAATTCAACAAAGGCGATTTTCCGATGAGATAGCCGACCAGATCCTTGGCCTAATAAAGAAAGGAAAATTGCGGCCCGGTGATACATTGCCGTCGGAAAGGGAAATGGCTTTAAGTCTGGGCGTTAGTCCGCCTCCCCTTAGGGAGGGTCTGAAGAAACTAGAAACACTGGGTTTCATAGAGATACAGCCTAGGCGAAAGATAGTGGTAAAATCCATCACCGGCAAGTCAATGCAGGATCCTCTTGTGCAGGCCATTGAGGGCGATATTGAGATGGTTATCCAACTCTTGGAAGTGAGGAAGATTCTTGAGGCATGGGCTGCCTCAAGGGCCGCACAACGGGCTGAGCCAAGGCATATGGAGCGCCTAGAGGAGGTCTTTGAGCAACTCAGAAAAGACTATGAGAGTGATACCCTCGGTGTGGATGCTGATGCCAGATTTCACCTTAGTATTTACGAGGCCACTGGCAATACCATCCTGTGCCACATTGGTTTTACCATTTTCGACATATTGTGGCAGAGCCAGAAACTTACCAGAGAAACCATGTTCAAGGAGGAAGAGAACAAGCGCCGCCTCCTGGAACAACATCAAGCAATATTCCAGGCCATCAAAGAGGGAAATCCCCGTAAGGCCCGATCCGCCATTCTGACCCACCTAAACTTTGCAAAGAAAAAGATCTTGGAGCTCGCTTCATAGCGTGGAACATTATAGCTCACAGGCATTGATTCTGCGTGTCAAGGATGTGGGAGAGTCCGATTTGTTGGTACTCTTTTTCACCGCAGATAGTGGCCTTCGCAAGGGTATCGCAAAGGGGGGAAGAAAAAGCCGCAAACGGTTTGTCAACTGCCTTGATCATTTTTGCTTAAGTCAATTGGAGTATCACAGAAAAAAGGAAAATCAACTTTTTCTCCTGGATTCGTGTAAGCTGATTCGGGCCTTTGAGGCCGTTCGCACGGACTATCACCTTCTGGCTCTGGCCAGTTATTTTGCAGAACTTGCCGAGGCGCTTTTCCCCCTACATGTTGAGGCAGATCAGATGTTCCA
>QMLZ01000408.1 GCA_003646995.1 Deltaproteobacteria bacterium
ATACGAGACTATGTCAAGAAACAAGGTTCCGAATACCGAAAGCTGTATGAAGATCGGCAGCTGTCCCTATTCTAATACCCCGCTGCTTGCGGCGGGGTAGTTTATTTAAAAAATCCTTGACTATAAAAAAATAAGTTTATTATATTGATAGTTGCTTAAAAGCAACATATTGGTTTGGTTTTGAGGGTCGGTACCATTTTTTAGAAAGTGGCAGCCTCAAGTGTCGAGCCAGGAAATTTCAAGGAAAGGAGGTTGTCACCATGGCTAATGGAATCGTGAAATGGTTTAGTGACCAAAAGGGATATGGCTTTATCCAGCAAGAAGATGGTTCGGACGTATTCGTCCATCACTCGGGCATCAATGGAATGGGCTTTAAGTCCCTTAGAGAAGGCGATCGAGTAAGCTTTGACGTTGAGCAGGGCCAAAAGGGTCTTGCCGCGGTCAACGTAACCGTTCTCTAATCGTTACCGGTCAAACACAGCGCTGTCCTTTGTATTGGTTACAAGGGGCGGCGTTTTATTTTCTGTGGTTTAACCTATACTCCTCCACTCATACTTTGAGTCCCAGCAATCCGGTCTTCTCGGACATATACTTATCATAGGCCTCATCATCCATGCTCAGTCGAGGCTCCAGGAATTCTTTTACCAAGGGCCCTGCCGTATAAACAGGTTTCGGTGATTCGGACAAAACTGCCCTTTCAATTAAGTCGGCGATCAAACCCGGGCCTGGGAGTTCCAGCTGGCTAAATATCCTCCCCATCGCCGTCCCAAGGGATTCCTGAAGCGGCTCATAATCTTTTTCAGGCCTTGCAACCAGGGCACTTGTCATCCGGTTTGCCACCTCGTTGAATTCTGTGGCAATAGCGCCGGGCCTAATGGTAACCACTCTTATGCCGAATGGTCTCACTTCCGCCCTTAGTGCATCATTTATGGCCTCCACTGCGTGCTTGGTGGCGGCGTATACGCCGCTCATGGGAAAGGCAAATTTGCCAGCGACTGAACTCAAGTTTACGATCGTGCCAGCCCTTTGCCTTCTCATACCTGGAAGGCAAGCCTGTATTATTCTTATGAGGGAAAACAGGTTGACTTCAAACAGCCGCCTTATGCCGTGAAGCGGAATATTTTCCAACGCCCCCCTTATGCTGTATCCAGCATTGTTAACCAATACCGAAATCGGCTCCGTACGCTCGGAAATGTAGTTGCAAAGTGCTTCCACTTCCTCTGGTTTTGACAGGTCCGCCCTCTTCGGAACCACTCCCTCAAGGTGAGAGGCAATCTGGCTTATGCGATCCATCCTCCTGGCCACCCCTATCACGCGGTAGCCTCGTCGAGCCAGCCGGATAACCGTCTCCCTGCCTATACCACTGCTCGCTCCGGTCACAAGGGCAGTCTCTCCAACTCCCTTCATTTATGCCTCCTCTCCGGTGTTACCACTTACAGGGCCCGTTTTCGGCTCGTGGACCGATCCCTCATGTGATAATTCCACTCCAATAGTCAAAGGCCTTGCCGAGTCCCCTGCCAGATAAAGAGTTTGTGTGGGAAATGCAAACTCGATGCCTTCCTCACTAAACCTTCTGAACAATTCCTTGTTGAACCTCTCAGTAAAGTCCATATACATCCAGTAGTCCGGTGGATGATACCAATAGATAACCACGATATTGAGAGAATCCGCGTTGAACTCATTGAAAAACACCCGTGGCGGCAGCTCAGGGTCCATGCCTTCATGTTTGTCCAACAGCTCCTTGATGATCTCTACTGCCCTGTCCACCTTCTCAGGGGGCGTATCATAGGTAATCGTTATATTGGCCACCCGTCGTATGTAGGGCCTCTTTCCAATGTTGCGGATAATCTTGTTGGCCAGCTCACCATTGGGGATTGTCACCAGATGACCATCAAGGGTTCTTATTTTGGTGGAACGGAGTCCAACCTCTTCCACGGATCCGTCATTACCGTCAACAACAACGCGGTCACCCATCTCGAATGGTTTGTCCACGAAAAGCACCACTGAGCCGAAAAAATTCTTGACCGTGTCCTGCGCCGCAAGTGCCAAAGCCAAGCCGCCAATGCCCAGCCCTGCAATAATTGAAGTTATGGGCTTGTCACTCAAGATTTGCGCTATCTGTACCAGTACGAGTATGACAACCGTCACTCTAAGGCTCTTGCGGATGATGGGGACCAACATATCATCCAGCTTTGTCTCGGTCCTTCCGGCCATTTTGCTGAACCAAGTGGTGGGAATATCCACCAGCCAGTAAAGGAAATACCCAATACCCACGCTCAGCAAAATGGCACTCAGCGTGTCCGAGACCTCTGCAACCCATCCCTTTAGTTCAAGGGTGGCGAGCCCGAGCGAAATCCCCGCAGCTGCGAAAAGAAATACCGACCCTTTACTCACAGCAAGAAATGTGATGCTACTTACAGGTCTGTTGAGAGATTCAAATTTCCTGCCGAACCTGTTCAAAATGAGCTTGGCCAGCTTCCCTAGGAACAGCGAAATAAGGATGATTCCGAAAAGCGCGAGGATCCGCCACATGCTGTTGCCCAGGATCTCGTATTGAAAAATATTGCCCATGTCTCACCTACCTGTGCAGCGAATTACGGCAATTTGCTTTCTTTTCTGAAATTCAACAAGCTACTTTATAATCAAAATCCTTTACTTGGTAAAGGACAAAGCCCGCAGCCCTTGCTCTGCCACCTTAGAACCGGCTAACAACATTAGTGATAGTAAACCAGCCACCCAAAATAGGTCAGCCCTGAAAGCAACGTTGAGATGGAAATAGTTGTTGTTGCCAGCGCAGGCTCACCATTGAGTTCTCGGGCCATTACATAGGTCACCGTAGCAGTTGGGGACGCTAGGAGGATAATGGAAGGCAGTACATAACTGCCATCAAGGCGTAACCAGCTGTATATGAAAACCCCCAGCGCGGGAACCAGCATGAGCTTAAAGAAGCTGCTCACGATGGCCACGGGCATATCTTTCCACGATGAGGTGAAGGATAAGCTGGCCCCGATCAACAAAAGAGCCACTGGCAGGGCCATACCACTCAATATATTGAGGACATTGCTGACAAGAGCCGGTAGCTTGATCGCCCATGCAGAGGCGAAAATACCGCCCAGGCATGCTAGAATAATTGGATTCAGTAGTAGGTTCTTCAAAAAATAAGCCAGATCCCAGATCCTTCCCCTACCTCCCGA